>CAJTUD010000012.1:0-9353 GCA_910579725.1 uncultured Oscillospiraceae bacterium
GCCGGAGCCTGCCCGGTTGCGGTAGGCGTGGCCTTGACGGTGATGGTGTCGCTGGCGGTGAAGTCTTTGGTTAGGGTATCGCCTTTGTAGGTTTGCACCTTGCCCTCACTGGTCAGGTCGGTGCCGGACTTCTGGAGCGTGATGGTTTTCTGGAAAGTGGTGGAGTTGTCAGTATTCGTATAAGTAGCAGTATAGTGCAAATCGTCTGTCCTGCTGACCGCCACCGTCCAGCCGCTGACCGCAAAGGTCTGGCCGCAAATTGCAATGCCCTGGGTCAGTCCGTCGGAAAGCCGTGTTTTTATGTCATTTGACCTGTCCTGCCCGTTATAATACAAATCGGTGGGGACAGAAACCATATCCTCCGACAAATCGGCGGTAAACGTTCCGCCGCCGGTCAAAGTGCCGCTCCCGGACAGGCTGGCCCCGGCGGGGATGTTCAGCGTGTAATCCGCGGGGACGGGATAGCTGCCGTCAAAGGTCACATCGCCGCAGACCGTCCCCACGCCGTTCTCAAACACGATGCCGGTGGTTTTGTTGACGGTCGCTGTGCCGCTGGCGTTCCCGCCGTTGCCGATGGGAGCACCCTCATAGCCTTCCCAATCGACATCTGTGGGACTGGAAGCATCTACAATGCCGCCGGTAATGGTGACGCTGCCGGTGCCGCCGGTGGTAGAGTCACTGACCCATTGGTTGCTGTACTGATACCCACCGCCGCCGCCAATGCCTGCGGCATAGCTGCCTCCAACAGCGGTCACTGTGCCGCCACTGATGGTGACGGTGCCATCTCCGCTCTTCTTGCCAACACCACCACCGCCGCCAATGCCCGCACCCAAATAGCCGCCTGTGGCGTGTACCATCCCGCCGTTAATTTGGATATTGTTTCCCGCACCGCCGTTGCCATTGTTACCCGCACCGCCACCGATGCCAGCGCCACCAGAACCAGTCCCACGAAACGTTGCTGTGATACTGCCGCCGTAGATAGTGATACCACTGCCGTCTCCGCCGTTTTTACCATTTCCGCCGCCACCACCGCCAATACCTGCGCCAGCGACATTGCCTGCGCCGCTGTTGGCGGTGATCGTGCCGCCGTAAATCTCGATGGTGCCGCTGTTGCCGCCATTTCCAGAACTGGTGGTACTGCCGCCAATACCTGCGCCGCCATAATTAGGATTACCAAAATTATTATTCGCAACGCCGCCGGTGGCGTTGATTATGCCGCCATGAATGGTGATCGTGCCGCTGTCAAGGACTGTGGTGCTGCCGCCGATGCCCGCGCTGGCATTACCGCTATCGTCAGTCGTGCCGGTGGCGTTCAGCGTGCCGCCATTTTGGGACTGTGCGTAGATGGTCAGGCTGTTGGTGCTCGTCACCACAATGCCCTTTTCCGCTGTGAGGGTGCAGCCGTTCGTCAGGATCAGGTGTACCTCCCCGTTGACGGTGATGGGTTCGGAAATGGTGACGTTGCCGCTGACTGCATACCAGCCCGCAGTCCATGTGACCGCCTCGGCGCTGTTTTCAACGAGGGTACAGGTTTCGGTCTTGCTCTCATAGGTCACTTGGCTGCCGTCCCAGGACGCCTCTTGATACTCGACAGATTCCGTTATTGGGGCAGGGTCGTTGGCCCCGTCCAGCGCCCCTTGCAGCTCGTAGCAGCGGGAAAGGTCGATCTGCTCCTGTTCGTCCTCTGTCAGCACTGAAAACAAAGCGAGGATTTCGTCAAGCTGCGCCCGCACATCCTCCACGTTGTCCGGCGTGACCTCATCCGGCAGGGCGGCGATCAAGTCCTCAATGGGGCAGATACGGCAGACAAACCCGCAGGGCTGGCCGGGGTCGGCCTGGACATAGCCGCAGTCCTCATCGTGGCTGTGCTGGCAGTCCAGCAGGTTTTCCGTATCCGCGCCAACTTCGTAGGGGTTGCTGCCGTCCGCGTCAGGGAGTACCCCCAGGGTGTAGCACTCCGCTGTGTGCTGGTGGCCACAGGGCTGGCCCTCGGTGGGGGCAACATAGCCGCAGCCGGTGTGTTCCTGGTGGTGGTCACAAAGCCCGGTGTCCGGCTCACCCTCCACCGCAAAAGCCCAGGTGGGGCAAAGGCTCAGGCACAGGGCCAGAGCGGTGATGATGCTGATAATCCGTCTTTTCATAGCGTGTTACCTCGCTTATTGTATAATAACTGTGCGCGATTCAGACCGATGCCAAATTTTCCAATGTCGGCCTCGCTGAACAGATAAAAATAGTCCACGTCCAGATGGTAGGCTTGCGCGGAAAAATTCAGATCACAGCACCAGACCAATCCGACTTTTGGATAGAGCCGCCGAATCTGCTCGGCGGCGTTAAGACTGTCCACGCCCGCCATTTCGATCACCACCGCCGCCGGTGGCGCACTTGGCCTGGGCAGCTCCCGCAGATAGGCTTTCACGTCCTCCGGGACGGTCAGCGGCGGGAGGGTCATTTTCCATGAGGCATAAATCTCACGCGCCCAGCCAGTCAGTCTGTCCCGCTGTTGGGGAGTGTCCGCCAGAATGAGAATTTCATGCTTCGGCGGTCCCACAGTGATTGCCGCGTCACGTTCCGCTTGCCTTTTCGCGGGCGCTTCGCCCAACTGGCGGTTGATCTCGTTCCAGATGGCTTCATGCGGCGGATCGGCTACCATCCATACCGGGCAGGTTTTACGCTTTCCCATCGGATAGGTCAGACCATATAGGCCATGACCGTTAGGGGCCTCCACGATCATCATGTCGCAGTCAATCGCCCCGTTGTTTAATCCAATCAGGAGATTGAGGTTTTTCTTCTCCCGTATGATCTCCACATCCCCGCGCCGGAGCAGAGCGCGCTCCGTCTTGGGCAGGGGGCCGCACAGGATCACTTGGAGCTTTTGCTCCCGGATAGTGTCTTTTGAATCCACAGCGCACCCCTTTCTCATACCAGGCCGAGCCGCTTGGCTGCTTTTTGCGCTTCGGAGCGGCTGGATACCTTCAGCTTTTTGAACAGGTTGCGAACGTGAGTTTTCGCTGTGGGCAGTTTGATGTCCAACAGGGCGCATATCTCCTCGTTGCTCTTATCCTGGCTGATCAGGCGCAGGATCATGGTTTCCGTCTGGGTCAGGCGGGTCAACAGATTGTCCAATGGCTGAAGGTATTGGCTGTAGTACCCGCCTTGAATCATGGTGCTGGACAAGATCCGCTCCCAGTAGTCAGGCTTTACCGCTTTGTGGTTGTAGCGCTCCAGCAGCGGCAGCAGCGCGGCCCCCTCCCGAGCAAACACCGCCACATAGCCGTATTTTGCGCCCAGCTCCAGCGCGGCTGTAAAATGCTCCCGCCAGTCCTCGTTTTCCATGCGGTACCGGCAGATGGAGATCAGAATCAGGGTTTCCAGCATATCCAGCGGGCGGTCGTAGCGCCGGGTGTAATTCAGCATCCAGCCCAACAGCAGCAACGCGGCGTGGTATTCCCGGTGTTTAATGTAGCAGCGGACCTTGGTGAGATAGCGATACCGCTCCATTCCGTAAAAGGTCCCCTCGTTGGGGGCCAGATCGGAAAACCAGACGGAGGCAAAGGTACTCTCATCCATCAGGCTCAGGCGGCAGCGCATGGCGTCAATATTGGGCAGCAGCCGGGTGATCCTTCGCTCCACGATTTCGGCGCGGAACTGGAGCAGCAGATCTCTGGCCTTACCGATGCTCCCGGCGGCCAGCAGCGTGCGTACTAAAAGCGCGGTCAGAACAAACTCCATCTCCGGCGTGCCTCTGGCCCGCAGGTCCTCCTGCAAGGCGGTGAGAGTCAGGAACCAGCCGGACACATCCTCGCCCTTTTCCAACAGGCTTTCGGTCAGGGCAATCTCGCCCAGGCCCACGCCGAACCGCCCCAGGACCATCTCCACTGGAATACGGATCGTGTTGTAGAGCAATTTATCCTTGGGCACCCACTCGGAAAAGTCTTTCCCGCCCCGCAAAAGGCTGGGCAGGTTGCTGGTCACGCTCATCTCCGGGAGGGTCACTGTTTTGGAAGTCAGAAGCTTGGCGACAGCAGGCAGTTTTTTTGTCAGCCCGCCTGTTCCCCGGTGGGGAAGTCCGATCTCCAGATAAGATTGCAGGCCCAGCACCCTCCGGTAGTCGCTGTCCCGGCGGTCCATGTGCTGAATATACTCCTTCAGCGCCTCGTACCATCGTTCCGATTCCTCCGGCTCGAAGGTCATGGAGCGGAGCATACTCATGGCGCAGATCATATCGGGATTCCCGCAGATCTCCTCCTCGGTCAGCAGATTGTAGTAGTCCCGCATTTCGTAATAGGCTCCAGTGCCCGGATGGAGCCGGGCATTCTGCGCCAGGGCGTCCATGATGTCCTCCCGGCTGTCCGCCTGCTGGTAGTGATAGAGGGCGTTGTGATAGTCCTGCTTGAGGGCGTACCAGCGCCCTCCGGCCAGGTGAACCGAGCGGATACGCTCCTCCGGGTACTCGATCAGAAGTTGTTGACGCAGGTACGGGATCAGGAATCTTTGATCAGAGATTCTCCAGATTTCTCCCTCGCGCTGGATCAGTCCGGTGGTGTGCCGCAAAACTTCCAATGTGGACAGGATATCCTTGTCCCCGGTGAGCATCTCCGCTAAGGTCTGGTCAAACTGGTCGAACAAAGATAATTCGGTCAGCAGCTTTTTGGCTTTGGGGTCCAGCAGCCGAAGCGCGGTCTCGTCTATGTACGCGCCCACCTTCCTACGCATAGCGTCGATGGCCTTTTGAAAAGACTGTTCGGTGGAGAGCGTCAGAAGCAGGATATTCACCGCCACAGGGCATCCGCCGGTTTCGTCCCGGAGACGCTGGAAGCCGTCAGTGGAAAAGCTGAGGCCGCGTGTCTGGGCAAGCTGCGACAGGCACTCCGTATCCAACGCCAGATCGTCGCTCCCAAGCTGGAGCAGCGCGCCGGTGGCTTCGTAGAGGGAGAGGTATCCCGGCAGAGGCGCCCGGGAGATCAGGACAAAGTGCTGTCCCCGCTGGGACTTCCGCAGAATCTCCTGGAACTGCTCCGCGGCCTGGGGTGGCAACTCGTGGAAGTCGTCCAGAACAATCAGCCGCTCCTTTGAGAAGTAGCTTGGAAGCGGCTTTTTCCGCAGAGAGAGGTAGGCGGGATTCTGCTTTTCCAGCAGCTTGTTCACAGCGGCGGTCTTGCCCCAGCCGGTCCCTGCGGAGAGGAAAATGATCTTGTAATGGGTCAGCCCGCGCTGAAACGCCTCCCGCAGCTCATATGGAATGGCGATTAGTTGCTTCGGCATATCATCCCCCCTTTGTGAAACAAGAAACATTCCAATCCCCCATGGGGGATTGGAAACGGGGATATCCCCGTTTCCAATGAGGCTTGGTCGCTTGAGAATCAGGCCCATTAGATGTTGTTTCCTATTTTACCATATCGGAGGGATGGTGTAAATCATCCCTGGGTATTAGAAATAGTGATTATTTCTTTCTCTTTTTATACGGTTTATGTGAAGTAGCTTTTGTACCTGTTTTTTTTCCCTTTGACTTATTAGGAATTTTATCCACGGGAATAGTTATTACTCGTGTTACAGATATACTTGAAAAATTTTTTCTTATTGAATTAAAGGCTTCTTTTATTTTTGCATCGCTTTTCCAAAAAGAAAGTGTGTGTAATGTAGAATTTGCAGGAATAGCTGTTAGGGAGAAAGACCGTGGTGTAGCACTTTTAGTGGTGCGTTTGGTGGCGCGTTTATTGGTTTTGCTGGAGAGTGAAGGAATATGTCGAAAGGGACGAGTAACAAAACCTGAAATATCTGCAACGCGTTTCATATAAATTAACAAATCGTCATTGCTTTGAATTGTGGAGGGAGCGTCAATGAACTTTGGTGGAGGCGTGGTCTTTAAGAAGGGGATTCCTGTGAACCTATCTACCCATGCACCTGTTTCCGTATCTTGAATATAATTGCCCGTCCGTTTTTCTTCATATGGAAGCCGTTCCGGTGAAGGAGACCTGGTACGAGATATTCTGGCTATATTTCTAACTTCTCGTTTGCTTAGCTCGCGCTCGCGTCCACGTTCGCGTGCATATTGACTCCTATAGCTGCCTGTAGCTCCGGGAGATTCCAACTTATGCTGACTACGGGAATGGGGTGCAGAGGGATTAATACTAAGAGTATTTGGATATAGACCAGTAATAGTATCTGCGTCTCGAATATTATCCTCTGTTGCAATCGATATAAAAAAGGCATTCATAATGTGAACTATATTTTTTTCTGGATTCGCGAGATCTATTGGCTCTTTCAATATTTCATTACGCATATAATCATGAGCTATTGCTTGCATGCCGGTTCCAGCGCTACCGCTCGTATGTGGGGTGCGAAAGGCCCCGGTGTGTCCGCTTACAAATAATTCTCCACCAGGTCCATAAAGTACAAAGAGTGTTTTATCTGTTGCTGTTCGTAATCCTCCCATAAAACCAAAGAATTCAGCACAAACAAGTGAATCATTAACATAAGGAATCCATTGCATCATATTGGTTGGAATTATTTCGTGTAGTCCCGCTCCATTCGCCATTTCGTCAGCTACCTTTTTAGGCAAAACTCTAACATTTTTTATATTATATTTAGTTTTGGATTGTAGTATAAAATCACGCGATTCTGTTCCGCCGAACATCTCCTCATCAAATTTTAGATATGGACGAGCTGTAACATCTCCTTTGATTTCGTATAGTGGTTCGTCCTTGTTAACTATATCGCGCCCATCAGAATAAAGTCGTGTACGAGAAACGGGCTCTATAAAAACATATTTCGGAGGCATTATGCCGCCTTTTCTAACTCCAAGAAAATAACATTCTACCCTTTTTGAGGTATCATGGTAAATCATGGGGTTGCTCTGGTAAAGCAAAGGGTCAACATAGTAAATCTTTCCGCTTTCTATTATAAATTCTCCTTGTATTACAGGAATTCTATTATTTCCATGCATAGAAGGTATCCTGTTAGCATCTGCATCTCTTTCAAGTAAAGGATTATCGTTTACTGGAAAGCCATATATAGATGTCGTTTGATTGACGATCCCCATTTTCTGCTGTATAACATGCCCCAATTCATGCTTCAAATGCCGCTCCTGCCCAGGACCTACATAAACCTGTGTCCCCTGCGTATAGGCCAGTGCCTGCAACTGGGCAGGTTTATCCGAATTGTAATGCACCTGAACATCGTCAAAGGAGAGACCGCTCCGCTGCTCAAAGTCCAGCTTCATCTGCGTGGGAATACCCGTCAGATTCGGCTTATTTGTCTGCGCTTTTTGCGGCGACTGCTGCTGCAATTTAGCGTCCATATTCATTCCCGCCTTTCCCGGTTTTGCACAGTTCCGCCAGCGGCTTTGGCAGAGACTTGTTTCCCTTTTCCAATTCCAATCTCAGCGCAGTGAGGAGGCTGGCCAAATCGACCTTTTCACGCTTATTACCCAGTGTTTCTACCACAGCGCCCCGGACCGCAGCCAGAATCCGCGCCGGACTGAGCTCCGCCTGGGCCAGCTGCGCATAGGGCAGCTCCTCCGCGCACCGCTCCGGCGGCAGCGCCTGACGCCACAGCGTTTCCCGCAGCGTGGCGTCAGGCAGGCCGAACCGCACGATGTATTGGAGCCGCCGCAAGAACGCCTCGTCAAAGTTGCTGAGGAGATTGGTGGATAAAACCGCAATCCCGTCGTACTGCTCAATTTCCTGCAAGAGATAGGACGTGGAGAGATTGGCGTATTTGTCGTGCCCGGAGGACACCTGCGCTCGCTTTCCAAACAGGGAATCCGCTTCGTCAAACAGCAGAACGCAGTGATTCTCCCTTGCGCTACGGAAAAGCCGACCCAGGTGCTTTTCCGTTTCTCCTACGTACTTGTCCATAATCTGAGACAGGTCGGCCCGTAGCAGCGGCATTCCCAGCTGGTTAGCGATGGCCGAGGCCGCCATGGTCTTGCCGGTGCCGGAGGGACCATGAAACACCGCCGTCACGCCCTCCCGCTGCCGGGGCAGGCCCCATTCCGCCAGCTTATCGCCGCAGAGCACCGCCTGACAGATCAGCTCCAACTGCTCCCGCACATTGTCAGGTAGCACCATATCCTCCAAGGTTACATCGGTCTGATACCGCACCCCAAACTCCAAGGCCCCGCCCCGCTGGAGCATGGCCTGCCGGGTGTCCTCCATGGTGACGGCCTGCCGCTCATTGACCGCCGCAGTCCGTAATGCCAGCCGGGCGGTTTCCAGCACCGCGCCTATGGTCATCGCGCCCTTTGGCGCTGTGTCCGGCTTGGCCTGGGGGACAATCGCGGCCCACACCTCCCGCCGCTGCTCCGCTGAGAGTTGCCGGGGCAGGCGCACCACCTCTTTTGCTCCCTCCAGTGCCTGATCCTCCTCTACCAGAGCGGCCAGCAGGATTCCGTACTGCCGGCAAAGCCGCTCCAGCTGCCGGAACACACTCCGGTCAGGGTCAGGCGCGGCGCAGATGGGAGCGTCTAAAAGGGTGGCCAGCGCCGCCATTTCCCGCAGAGCGTGGTCCTGATCCAGCAGTGAGGACTGGGACAGCTCCTCCGGCTTGGCCCACACCACATGACCGCAGGCGCGGCGTAACAGGGTTTTCCGGCCAGCCCCGGCGGGGGCGCAGAGGTACAAGGTGTTTTCCATTCCAAAAGCCTGCCAGGATTTCGCCTGCGCCAGTTCGCGCTCATGGAGCGGCAGCCATTGTGTTTCATCAGTCATCAGGGGGGTGCAGCCGGAGATCTCCGCCATGGATAGGCCGGTCAGAAAGGCCAGTACGGTGCGGCACAAGATCAGGGGCCGCTCCAGAGGATAGGCGGTCAGCTCGGCGGTAGTGAGCAGCAGCCCGCACAGCATGGTATCGCCCGCCAGCTCTGCCAGCGTTTCGCAGCGGCTGGGGTAAAGGGGTGAGACCAGCTGTAGGCCGTACTCAATGGTAGGCAGCGCCAGGGCGTATTTCCGGCGAAAGGCGTTTCGCAATCCTCCGTCCATCTCCACAGCCAGCGCCGCCATCGTTAGAAGGAAGTCCCGTTCCTCCAGCTGGAATTGCTGCCGGAGGAAGGGCGGGGCCAGCTGGACGCCATCGGACGACTGCTCCCGCTCCAAAATCGTATGCCACATCTGGCGGCACTGCTCCGCATCTGCTTCTTCCGCAGAAAGAGCCTGAAACAGCGCCAGATATTCTAAAATGCACTGGGAATTACTTTCATAACCGTTCATCATCCATCACTCCAAAATCCATTCGCCATTCTCCGGTCCGTCCAGCTCGGCAGGCGGCGGGTCTAATATTTCAGCGCCGCCGTCTAAATAGCTGTGCCCATCCATCGCGGCCACGCCCTCCAGCCGCACCACTGAATAGGGGACGCC
>CAJTUD010000012.1:9363-50411 GCA_910579725.1 uncultured Oscillospiraceae bacterium
GGATAAAGTCGTCTAAAACCGATTTCAGCATGGACAACCTTTCAGAGGACGTGCCGGCGGGAAACAGCAGCGTCACACCGGACTGCCCGCCGCCATAGAGCCGCTTGCAGTCCTCCCACTCCCGCGCGGAACGTATCCCCTCCTCCCACTGGAACTGCTCCGCGACTTCGCAGGGCTGCCCGGTCACAAGCCTTACCAGCAGTTGGAGACCCTTTTTTGTGCCCCGAAGCCGGTTCAGCTCTACGGCGGCGGCCAGTATCTCCCGTTCCGGCAGTCCCAGCCCCATCCAAGAGGACGCGCCCAGCCATCGGTGCAGCTCCGGCAGCGGATCAGGGCTGTTTGGGGACAGCCGCTCCGGAAACCGGGCCAGCTCCCGGTTTACATCCATATAAAGGGACTGATAGATCCCCAGCAGCTTTCGCAAAGTGCCGTCCTCCTGCATGACGGAGGGAAGGAAGCTGTCAACGGAAAGCCCCGGAAAAGTCAGTTCGTAGCTTATAAGCGCCTCCCCCGGCTCCACCGTAAAGCAGAGAGAAAATCCTTTCACGCCGTAGAGCAAAAGATCGGACGCGGCGCGCTCCAAGGCCGGTTCCATCTCATAGACAGAGCCGGGGAATGGATCGTCCGCGGCATAGACCCGGACATAGACCGGCCCGGACACAGCCAGGGACAGCCGCAGCCACTCCATGCAGGACCGCAGCCCCGGATACCAGCGGGAGCGGTATATGCCGTTTTCAAGCTGTCCGCACCGGGCCAGATCCCAGTCGGACCGGTAGCGGCGGATCGTCTGCTCCATCCTGTTCTATTCCTCCGTTACTTGAAACTGCTCCAGATAGGGCAAAACGTCGGCGCCCAACCTGATCCCGCCCTCCGGGGTACGGTGCCCATGACCGGATGATAACGCCCGCAGTTCCAGCGAGCGCACCGCCTTCACGCCGGGGGCGGCGCTCAGGGCGGAAAAAAGCGCCGTATAGGAAAGCTCTGCGCCAAAATCCAGCGGCCCCGTTACGCCGTCGGTGTGCGCTATGGCCACCGTTTCCAAATCCTGTGCCGATCCGCTGCATTGCACACGAACCTGTACCGCGACAGGGCAGTAGCGCGGGCCGCGCACCTCCAGGGGCGTACCAATCGTCCGAAACGGCTCCAGCCATGTTCGCAGCCGCTCCTTCTGCCAGCGCGTCAGGGGCGGCAGGCGGTCCGATGCCCGGGGCTTTGCCAGCAGCGCCACACCCGCGCCCTGCTTTCCCAGCCTCGCGGCAGGGATCGCCTTTACCCGGTCCAGCGCCAGGCCGGGCGCGCGCCGGGCCAGCGTCTCATAGTCGGAGAGGGCCGCCGCCCGAGCGGGGGATTCCAGCTCCTTTGCCACGCGGAAAAAGGCGGTCTCGGCGTTCTCGGCGTCCTGTCCGCCCCACGCGGGGCGCAGGGGCCGCAGCGAGATATTCCCTCGTTCCATCCCGCCGCCCGCGCTGTTAGCCTTTGCGCCCAGCGTGCGGGCGCATCCGGCCACAAGAACTCGCCCGGCGGTAGGAACGCGGAAATCCCGCCCGTCTCCGAACCGGAGAACCTTGCGCGAGGGGTCCCACCGGCAGCCCCGAGGCAGCGTCCGCCCATCCTCCGGCAGGCATACCGGGCAGTCATGCCAGATACCGTTTTCTTCAATCATCAGGCGCAGGGAATCGAGAAGTATTCCGTCCTCCTCCAGAGAGATCTCCTCTCCGGGCAGCTCTCGCAGCGTGTGAAGGGCGGAGAAGTCCGGCTCCGCCGCCACCACCCGGATGATCTGCGCTTCCTCGCTCCGCGCCCCGCATACCTGGCCGTCTTTCACAAAGAGGGTTGAATCCTCCCGCCAGCCGTCCTCCTCAGCAGAGAAAAGCCGTAATGTCCAATTCCCCGCCCAATCCGGGGGCAGGCGGTAGGGGGCCTTCAGGTCCATGTACTGGCTCCTGGTATGGCGCTGCTCCAGCGTCACCGGGCATAGCGCCGCGGCGGAGATCCGCGGCTCGCCCTCCACTTCGCCCTGTATCATAAGGCGCAGCGTGTCGGAGGCAGCCGGAGGGGTGACGGTCACATAACCACTTTGCAACAGGCCGCAGGTGCCGTCCGCGCAGGGAGCTTCCCGCCACGCGCCGTCTGTCCATATCTGTGCCGCCAGATGAATAGGAGGCGGCGTATGTTCATCCGGCGGAACCCTCCCAGGTTCCGGCTGCAATTCCAGCCAAAGGGGGGCGGGTGCACCAGCGGTTAGTGGCGCTGTCGATGTCATTTCCAATTCGGCGGGCGCGTCATGGCCCACGATCAGGGGCGCATCCTCCCGCAGCGCACTCCGGCGCCGGCCTTGGAGCAGCGATATTTTTTGTACCCGCCGCCAGCCGTCCCCCGGGGCCTCCTCCACCTCGAAGGGAACGCCGTCAATATCAAAGCGCATCCCAGGCCATATCGCACCGTCCCCCTCCGGGACCGCCATCAATCGGGCCGGGGTCAGCGTCTGGGGCGCTTCTCCCAGCAGCTTCAGGTAAGCGGTATAGTGCTCCTCCCGCAGGCGGTCGATCTCACGATTCTGCACGGTCACGAGATAGGACGTCAGCTCCAGCAGCGCCACCGCCGGATCGCTGGGGATCGCGTCACTCCAGCCGGGGACCAGCTGAGCCATGCGAGCGCAGGCACGCTGGTACAGCTCCTGCCAGCTGGCGCCATCCAGATTCAGCGAGTACACAGCGATTCCTCCTCCTTTTTCATCAGGTGAACGGTGTAAGCGCCTGGCAGCGGCAGGGCGAAGGGGTCTTTCACATGGGAACAGTCCAGCTCCCGGCCGTCCGGCGCCGCGGCGGTCAGCAGCAGTTTGACAATCGAGAGATCCGGCAGGCAGGCTTGCAGATAGTTCCGGGCCTCCATTTCAACGGGCAGGCACCCGATTTTCCAGCCCTCACCCTGAAAGCGCCCGGAGGCGGGGTGCAGAAAGCGGTCCAGGGCGGCGCATACCATATGCCGGGCAGCTTCCAGGGGGATGTCCTGCGCCGGCCGCAGCCAGATTATGGCGCTCACCGGATAAAATACCGGCTCCCGTACCGCGATAGAAAGGCCCAGTGCGGGCAAGGCGCTGCTGCACTCCAGCAGGAAGCGGATCTCTTCCTTTCGTAGAGCGAAGGCCGCCGCATGGCAAAATACGTCCCGCATGAGCGCGGCAACGTAGAGGGTATCGTCCTTCCGGACACAGCGGGTACGCAGTACGTCCCGCAGCTGGGTGCAGATCAGCTCCTCCACATCCGCGGCGGATACGCACCGGCCCCAGTGGTGCTGGTGCGCCCTGGCGCGGCGCAGCAGGGCCGTCTGGTCCTCTACAGCCGACCCGCCAAAGCCCTTCGTCAGCGTGACGGCGCGGAGCGTCCCGCCCCGCAGCGGGGAAAGCGCTTCGTCCTTTTGGCACCGCTCCCCGCTGTCCGTCTGAAGTCGGGCGACGCCGCAGGCCATCCCTGCAAGGCGCGGGAATTGCCGCCCCTGGGACAGCCGTTCGGCATCGTCCCGCAGGCACAGCCACCAGCGGCGCAATCCGAAGCGGACGCTCCATTGGCCCCGTATGTCGTTTATGGTCATCACGCCGCTGTGGGAGAGGCCCTCGGTCCCGTCCTCCAACGTGAGGGGGCGCTCCCGCCCATCCGACCCGATCTCCCACGCGGAGAGCTGACCGCCGGGAACACGATTTAGAAGAGTGAGATACAACCGCATCAGCGGCCCGGAGGGCGGGCGGTCAAAGCTCAGCCACCAGCAGCTCCCCTCCGGCGTAACGCTCTGAAACAGCGGCAGGCGGAGATTTTCCAAAGGGTGAAAGGACTTCTCGGTCTGGCCGCGGACAGATACGGACACAGGCGCGTTTTCCAGCAGCGCAGAGAATTGAAGCCCGGCGATCTCCGGCGCATGACAGCGCCGGGGCAGCCAGCCGCTGTTTTCCGCCCGTCCGATCCGCCAGCGCAGCCACAGCCTGCTTTGCCCCCCCTCCTCGCAAGGGGCGGCATCCTCCGGCCAGCGGAACTGGACCTCCACCAGCGCCGCGCCATGCTCCCCGGCGGCAAAACTGCCGGTATCGCTTTCTGTGCCGGGTATCATTATCCAGACGCGGCCGTTCCAATACTCCCAAAGTACCTGGTCCGCCCATACGTCCCGGACAGGCGGAGGGGGCGGGGGCAGGCGGCGCATCACAGGCCGGTACTCCGGCTGTTGCTCCATGCCGGGCAGCAGATCCTCCCGCTCCCGTATGGAAAGGGCAAAGCGGACGGTGATCTGCGCGCCCCGCAGAGTGAGCGCGTCCTGACATGACAAGCAGCAGGTGCGCCAGGTTTCCGGCGCCTCCCCAAAGGGGAGCCACCGCGCCCCAGTGCAGGGGCCGTCCCCGTCCCATGCCAAATCCAGGGGAATCTCCCGCCGCTGGGTGCGGATAAAAACAGGCCCAATAGCCTCCGCCGGCAGGCTGGCGGACGGCACAGCTGCATGAAGGGCCAGTCCACCTGACGCGGCGGGGAGGGAGAAACGCAGATTTTCCCCGTCCCGTTCCGGGGCGGAGAGGGAGAGCATATCCCCGCAGGCGCATACCAGCGACCAGGAAACCGAATCGCCGCACAAGAGCGCCAGCAGCCGGGGCGACGCCTGGGGCAGCGTCAACTCCACCTGACAGCCATGCTGGGATGAGAGGGCGTCCGGATGGGAAAAGCGCACCTCCGGGCCGGGCAGACCCTCCAGCTGAAGGTCGAAAAGGCGGGTGGGCTGCTCCAAGGTGGGGACACAGAGTGGAATCACTTTCCCGCCGCCGGTTAAAAACTGATCGGTCAGCCGGGCGGGTTCCGCCTGGGTGTCCTCCGCCGTATGCCAGAGCCTTGCGCCGTCGCCGGACATATAAAGCTCTTTTCCCGCGCCAACAAAACCGCCCTCCGGGGAAGTCAGGGAGGCATAGGCGTGCATGGGATCGGCGGGAAGCGGCGTCAGCTCCCAGCCCCGCAGGAACGCCAGCTCATGCTTTTGGGGCAGGCGGGCAAGGCGCGTCTTGGATTCCTCGATCATCTCTGCGGCGGCGAGTAAAACCGCAGATTCCACCTCTCCGCTCTCCAGGTCATACCGCCACTGGGGCAGATAGGAGCGGATATATTCCTGATACGCACTCCAAAACGAATCCAAAGCCCGTCACCCCCTCTCATTTTTTAACATACTGCTCAGGCCGCCTGGAGGACGACCGGCTGACTGACGGCGATGCCGCTGCGCCGCACCTCATAAAAGACATTGACGATCAGCTGTCCATTCTCCGGTTGGCGGTCAAACTCCGCCCGGATGTTCCAGATCCGCGGCTCCCACATCTGGAGCGCGGCAATTACCTCCTGGCGAATCAGGTTGCAGGTCGTGGTGTCCATCAGCTCAAAGGCATACTGATCCAAATTGACGCCAAACTTGGGACGAAAAGGGCGCTCCCCTCGTCGGGTGGTCAAAATGAGGTGGACAGACTGCTTGATCTCCTCCAGCTCGCTCAAAAGCCGGAACCGGCCCAGGCCGGATTCCAACCGGCAGGGAAAAGCCATTGCCGCCATAAAAACGTCCTCCGCTCCTCTTATCAGTTGAGTTTAATCATGCTGCCCTTCACCTGGGTCACGCCGCTGGAGGTCAGATCCAGCTTGCCCTTGCCCTCCACCTTTGCGCTCTGGGCGGCGGACACCTCTATGCTCTGTCCCTTGACCGCTGCTTTCTGCGTCGCGCTTGCCTTGATCTCTTTCCCGCTCATATCCAGCGTTCCCTTGGCCTTGACGGTAATATTTCCCTCGCTGTCAAAGGTGATGGAGGCCCCGCCGCAGGAGAGGGTCAGCTCCTTTCCGGCGGACAGCTTGATCGTATCGTTTTTTACGTCCAGCTGAAAAACAGGCGTCTCCTTTTCCACCGCGCAAAGGGTGACAGTCTGCGTCTCATCCTCCAGCTTCAGCTCCAGCCCGCCGGACGTATGGATGGTGATGGCGGTGCGGTCCTTGGTATCGTCCAGGGTGACGCGGTGGCCGGAGCGGGTCAGAAACTGCTTGATGTCATTTTTCTCCGTCCAACAGGCGGCGGTCTGCTCATCCCCGCCGGGACGGTGGATATGGATGATCCTCGCCTCCCCGCCAGGGTGGGCGGGAAGCTCCACCTCAACCACGTCTCCGATCTCCGGCAGCCAGTAGACCCCGGACATTCCCTGTTCCACCCGCGCATAAACGGTATCGCCGTTTTTGTCATAAGCGCCGATGGACACCTCCACCAGCCCCTTATTCTCTTCCGCAGGATAGGAGAGGACCTTGCCCCGCAGGATTTCGCGCTCCGCCATCTGTCACTCCTCCGCCTCAAACCAGGTCTCAAAGCCCGTTTCATCCAAAATGTGCCGGACGGTATGAATATAGTAGGTCCCATTGACCGGTTTACTCAAACCCTCCGCCTTTATAAACCGCCCGGGCCGCAGTTCAGGCAGACCCACCCCATGCCCGGTCAGACCGCCGGATTGACGCTGCCGCCAATCCATTCTGGCCTTGGAGAGATACTGGGCCTGGGCCATGGTCCGTACAAACGGCTCCGGCTGATAGAAGTCGCCGGAAAGGACGCCGCTCATTTTATCCGTTCCAAAACCGCTGTCTTTTTTCCGCGCCTGCCGGGAGTACAGCCGTTCGCCGTTATCGTCCGTTCCGCCCACCGCGATGGCCGCACATTGTCCTGCCAGCGTCCGGCGGCGTTTCAGGCTTACCAGTCCGTTGGGACCGTCAAAGGTCAGTACAGCGCCGCTTTCTGGCCGGGGCTTTCCAAAGTACAGCTCATCCGCGAAGGCGTAAAACTCATAGCACAGAAAATCCGCCGCCGCGCACACAACAGCGTAATCGGAGGGACCGGGACGCAGAGCGGGCAGATCCCAATCTTTCGGCGCCGGGTCTATGGTCCGCTTCTTTGCCAGCTCGCTATAACAGCTCTGGCCGAGAATGTCCTGGATCATCTGCGACATTGCCCTTTGCGCTCCCGCGTCAGCGCAGGAAGTCAGCATCAGCCGTCCCCGCACATCCAGACACACCGCTTCCAGCAGCATGAGCGTCCCGTTCAACGGATCGCTCCAAAGCACGTCGTAGAGGAAGCCGCAGAACACCTCCGTCAGGCTCTTTCCGTATCCGATGGAAAACGAACACACCGCGCCGGGCTGGAACGCGTCCAGCCACGCCGCGCCATGCTCCTGTTCCGGGTCCAGCACCGCTTCCAGCGCCAGCACACCCGCCTGCCGGGTACAGGTCAGCTCGCACTCCACCCGGGTCAGGCGCGCGTCATCGCCGACGTCCAGCGATTTGCCGCCTACATTCAGCGCGTAATTGGGTTCGCGCATGGCGTCATAGGTTTGGTACAGGGCGGAAAACTTCATTGTCAGAGTCCCCCTTTATTGGAACAGCCAGGAGAGACTGGACAGGTAGAGCGCATCATCCTGCTGTAAAAAATCTGTGCCTGAAATGTCGCCCAACGCCTGATTATTGATGGAGGCGCTGACGTCGGGATCTTCCCCCCGGATGGTGATGGAGACCTCCGCCTGGACCGGCGTACCGTCAAAAGCGAACATCTGATAGGTCGCCTGGAAGGATTCCAGCGTGCCGGTGTGGGTCATGGTGCCCCATGCGAAAGATATTTTGGGCTTGCTGCTCTTCGGCGCAGTATTGCCAGTGGCCGCGCTTTCTGCCGCTGCGGGCAGGAATGCCCGAATGCGGTTGATCGTGGGCCGGACATCGCTATAGGTAAGCTCATTGATGTAAGAGTGGAAAAAGAGCCTGACGGACAACCGCGCGCTCTGCTTCTTTCCCAGAGGAGACGACTGGAACTCGGATACCTGCATCTGGCCATCGCCGCCCTGTTCGGCAACGCCTTTCTGGGATCTAAAATCTATACCGGCGGAGTATTCCAGCGTATTGGGATTGAACTGTACGGAAAAGCCATTTTTAGGTGAGTCCGGGTCAAAGATCCGAGCTTTCTGATAGGCGATCATCGGTCACATTCCTCCCCGGCGCAGAGAATCCAGCCGGCTTTGACGGCTCAGGGCATCGGCCACGCCGCGTACCAAAACCTGAAAATCACTGCTGCTTAGCCGAAAACTGCTCTCCAGCGGCGGCACTGGCCTCTGCGCCTCGGCCTGCCGTTCCCGATCACGCTCTTGCTCCAGTGGGGGCTGTGGAGGAGAGGCAAGGCGCTTTGCCGCTGGCAGATACCGTAGATCCTCCGGCACAGGCGTTTCCCGGCTGGCGTACCGGTGAAGGAAGCCGCCGCTTTCGTCCTGTCGGATATAGCGGACATACTGCCTGCGGATCAGGCTGTGGAAAATGGCGCCGTCCAGCTTTTCCACCGTCTGCTGGTAAAACCGGCGCAGCGTGGTCAGCGTCTGGTGGCGGCCCAATACGCTCTGCACCAGCAGCAGGGACTGTGCCGGTTTCCCGCGATGCTCCTCCCGCTGCCGTTCCCAAAAGCCCTGGAACATCTGCTGATAAAAGGGGCGCATGGTCTGGCGGGCGCTCTCCATAGACAAAATACGGAGCAGCCTGCGGGCGGTCCATGCGGGGCGGGAGGGGTCCATGGCGTTTTCCTCCGCTGGGTGGGCCGCGCTCTGGCGCACCAGCAGCGTGGTATGGCCCTGTCCGCCCGCTCTGGCGGTGATCTGGCTGCGGAGGTGCTGATGGGTGGTCTGGTGGAGATGCACCACCGTCTGATGGACGGTGTTCCGGATGATCCGCGGCGCCGGAGGCTGGAGCGTCTGCACGATGGGGCGCGTACTTCGGTACACCAGCTCCGGAGACCGGGCGCTGCGGCTGTGCCGGCCGGCGCGAGACAGCCCCACGCCGGCGGACAGCCGGGCCATACTATAATGGCGAGACAAGCAGGTGCTCATAATTGAGCTCAAACCGGTCGATAAGGATTGTATTTTGCAGCGCATCCAGCTCACCAGCCTCCCATTTCTTTACCACCAGTCCCGTCAGCGTGTAGAACTTCCCCAGCAGCTGCACCCCCTCCGGGGAACGCACCTCAATCCGCATGGGCAGAAACAGCCGTTCGCCCGCCAGATAAAAGGGGAAAAACTCTCCGGCATAGGCGCCGCGCTCCATCCGCAGGGTACCGGGCGTCTTGGTGGGGGCACGTAGCACATGCACGCGATCATTGATCCCGCCCTCCTGATAAACGGTTGTCTCAGCCTCCCGGCCCAGGCCGGACACCTTGGAGAAGCCGAACTCCATCACACCGAGAAAGACACGGAAGGTATAAGCGGCTAAGGGGTCCATATGGCGCATACCTCCTTACGGCTCAGGCGTCAAACACATTCTTTTCCTGACTGTTGGCTTCCCGGTTGATCCGGCTGATCTCGCGGCAGAAGCGTTCCCGCTCCAGATGCGGTAGCTCCAGCACGTCCTCCAGGCCCCAGTGGAAGTAATACGAGATGAACGAGAGCTGGCGGTACAGCTCCCTGGGCGGCTGAAGGTTCATCCCGCTCCCTGAAAATTTATCGTATCCACAAACTGCTTTCCGCAGTGTGGGCACGTCACCTGGATCTGGGGCTTATCCGCCTTGTTGATGGTGTCGTACATATCCTGCAAAAACTCCATATCGGCGATGAACAGTCCCTCAATCACCTCCGGCGTCACCTCCGGCAAAGTGCCCAGCATGGTAATCACCTTACTGAGGATCAGCGGGTTCATATAGCTTTCGTCCGCTTTCACTCTGGGATCCCGCAGGGCGCTCAGCTCGTCGCCGGCAGTGGCCAGCCGCATCTGGCCCTCCCGGTGCAGGGTTCCTTCCCCGTCAACATACCCCCGGGGCAGGCGGAACGGGTACATGGTCTGAAGCTCCATTTAACTTTCCCCCTTTACTTCGTCCGCGTGATCCCCTCTGTCACCAGCTCCAGGCTTTCAATGGCAATCTCGTTGCTGGTGGCGTTGAAGTCGGGAGCGGTATACTTGGTGGGCCACGCCTTCTCCAGCTGCCAGGAGGCGACCTCGTTCATCTCATCGTCCATGAGGGTGATGACGACGGTTTTCCTGGTGGCCTTGCCGGACTGAATCTCCTTGATCCAGTCCCAGAACACCAAGGAATCGGTGGTGCCGCGCTTGAGGGTCACATTGGAGTATTTCAGGATGCCCGGCTGCTTGCCGGGGGTCTTGCCCGCCATGTTGCCCTCCCGGTACTCAATCGGGTCTGCGGTGATGTCCGGAGAGGACACCTCGGAAAATCCGGCCTCCTCGGTCTGGTCGATCAACACCTTGTAATTGTACTTTTTGAACGGATAAATGATCTCTGCCATAAACTGTTTCCCTCCTCACTGGTTAAGCCGCAGATTGGGTGATCTGAGTGATACGGAAGATGACAAACTCCGCCGGACGCACAGGGGCCACGCCGATCTCGCAGATCAGCCGCCCGTTGAGGATGTCGTCCTGGGTCATGGTGTTGTGTCCCACCTCCACATAGTACGCCTGCTCCGGCGTGGAGCCGGCCAGGGTGCCGATGCGCCGCTGGGTCTCCAGGAACAGGGAGATGGTGCCCCGGACCCGGGACCACAGCCCCTCGTCATTGGGTTCAAAGACCACCCAGCCGGTATTGGCGCGGATGGATTCCTCCAGGAAGATAAACAGGCGGCGGACATTGACATATTTCCAATTCCCATCGCTGGAGCAGGTGCGGGCGCCCCATGCCCGGATGCCCTGGCCGGGAATGGCCCGGATCAGGTTGACGCCGTTGGGGTTGAGCTTGCCCTGCTCGGCGGCGTTATAGCTCACCGACAGCCCAGTGCAGCCCTGGACGATCTCATTGGCCGGGGCCTTGAACACGCCCCGCTGGATGTCGGTGCGGGCATAGATGCCGCACATGGAGCCGGAGGGCGGCAGGAAGGTGGGGCGCTTCAACAGCGGATCGTACACCTGGACCCAGGGGGCGTAGAGGGCGGCGTAGGAGGTGTCGTAGGCGCTGCGGTGGCGGTTCAGCTCATCCACCGCGGTGCAGTCCAGCGGCGCATCCAGCACAGCGAAGCGGCTGGTAAGGCCCTCGCAGTGGGCAATCAGCTTGGCCTGCACGTTGGCGTCGGTGACGCCGGGGACCGCCATGATGGATACATCGGTGATCTCCTGGAATGCCTCGATGCCGGAGCGCTTGCCGGGGCCCAGGTCGGTGCCGTTGAAGGTGCCGGCGTTGACATTATCCATCGTGCCGTTCAGTCCGCCGCTGAGTTCAACGCGAAGGCTCTCCGCGCCTTCCTCCGCCCCCAGCAGAGACAGCGGATCGCCGGCGTCCTCCGGCAGGTGCAGCGTCATGGCGGCCATATGGGACTTTTCCAGCGCCGCGAGGAGATAGTCGGGAGCGGCGGGGTTTAAGGAGCAGCCGGGATAGTTCTCCTCCTGTCCGCCGCAGCGGATGGCCATATCCACGCCGCAGGCTTCCAAGGTGCGGGTGGGGACAAGGGCCGTATCCACCGCGTCCTCCGGCAGCTCGGCCTGGAAGGAAATCAGCATCCCGTTCAAAGCGGTAACTTTGAAATAGGATACGGCGCCCTCCGCGCGGTAGGCGGCCAGATCGCCCACCCGGAACCCGGCGGCGTTTTTCAGGCGGTACTGCTTTCCGCCCACGCCATCCTGCGCCTCCAAAATCTGCGTTCTGGCTCTGGTGCTTCTGGAGAAGAACACCTGCATGGTGTTCGCCCACGCTCCGGGATTTTTCGCCTGGACCACGACCGGCCCCTCCGCGCTTTTGGCGCAGGCGGCGTCCTCCGGGGCCGCGCGCATGACGTAGCAGGTGCTGCCGCCGTTGGTGAAAAACTGCTCTACCGCGTTGGGCAGGTAGCGGTATTTCCCGTATTCCAGTTCCGAGAGATACCCGCCAAACCGGCGCTGGTACTCGGCAAAGCTGGTCAGCAGGACGGGCCGCCCTGTCACCGGCCCCTTTTCCGCCAGACCGACAAATCCGGCCGTACTGGTCCCAACTCCCTCCATGGCCTTGACGCCGGAATCAAATTCCTCCACATAGACGCCTGGAGACAAATATTCTGCCATTTGAAATACCTTCCTTCCTGTTTTTATAGCTGTACGCTGGTCTGCCCGGCAGACTGTACGGCGATCTGGCCGCCCCACGCGCACATCAATTTACTGTCATTGGAGATTGCGGACTGCCCGCCGATGAATACCTTGGGGGCGGCGTTCAGCCATGGCCCGGCGGGAACCGGGACGCAGGGCATAGGGGTCAGCACACCCAGCGCCGCTGAGGTTGCGGAGGCTACTGTGGGATTGCTGAGGCTGCTGCACATGCCAAAGGGCGGGATATTGACGGTGGGCGCCATGTCGGTCATAACGCCGGCGGGCCGCCCGTTGATCACAACCCTTGGTATGGGCAGGGCGCTGAATGATGCCGGTACGGAGCCGAAGGGACACTGAAGCACAGCGCCGGTACAGAGGCAAAAACTCATTTTCCATCCGCCCCTTTCCGTTTTGTAGTGAGCTGGAACTCCCGGACCGGCGGCGTGCGGCGAATGCGCGTACTGGGAATCCGCACCGGCTCCAGCGTCAGATAGGCGGCGGGCTGAAGGGGGCTGCTCAGACTCTGCCACAGAGCGGTCTTTTCGTTTCGGGCCAGCTCGTGAAAGGTGACTTTCACCGCCTGGCCGTCTACCTCCAGCGGCTCCATGCTGTGTACTGCCCGCATCGCCGATTCCAGCAGCACCATCTCATCCAGCGCGGTCATGCTGTCAAAGGGCACCTTCCGGTTGGCGTACATCAGGAAGTGGAGCGCCAGCAGGCGGTCCGGGCGCCGGCGCGTATCCTCGCTCAGCCGGACGGAGGATGGCGGGCCGTAGGGCCGCACCTCCTCAATATCATGGAGGAATACGCCGAAGCGGTAGTCCGTCTCCGCGCCCGGATGGGTCAGCTTAATATCATCCCCCTGATTCAGCACCGCGGGCACCATCTCCTCCCGCAGCCGCTCCAGCAGCAGATTGCCGATCCGCTCAAAAACAGGTTCCTCGCTCATGGTCCCTCCCTCCATTTCGCGGCCTGATACCACAGCGACATATCCTTATCCTCCTTTCCCACTGTCATGGTCTCCACCCCGGCATATTCGGCCAGGAGTTCGTCAACATATTTCTCCGCCTGGGCCAGAGGCCATGGGGTAAAGCGCCAGATAAACTGTCCCGACTGACGGACGGAGACGTCCCAAACCGCTTCCCCGGCCGCAAAATCGCTGAACCACTCCCGCCAGCCGATGAGGTGCCGTCCGGATATAAAGCCGCTTTCCGGCTGGGCGGCGCAGGGAAGGGGCTGCCCATAGGACAAGACCTGTGTGATGATGATTTCCCGCTTGTCCGTATCCGGTGAAAGCGTCTCATCCTCATAAAGTTTCGGCGGCGGCTCCATACTGGCTGCCGAGGCGTAGGTGACAGCCATTTTTGCGGTGATCTCTTCCGCGCCGTCTTTTTCACTCCCGCCCCCATCCATCCCGGACTCATCCTCTGCGGGCGTGTCCAGGATCTCGCTCGATCCCTCCGCATCCTCCGGCACGTCATTTTCCGTTTCGGCATCCTCCGGCGCGGGCTGTTCCAGCGCGTCCAGCAGCTCCTGCCGTTCCCGCTGGGCTTCCTCCTCCGCCTGGGCCGGAGATATGAGCGCAACCGGGCTTTCCGTAATGAACATTAGGTTAAAGTAGGGGTAAACAAAGGCTGTGATCCCTTCGCAGGAATAGAGCAGCCAATGGGTGGTAAACGCCGCCTCTACCTCCTCCAGGGACAAGCCGAGAAAGGCGTCGGCCCTGGGTCGTTCGCCGCAGACCTGCCCGGTATAGAGCAGCTGTCCGCTGGGGTGGTAGATCGTGCCTTGCCCGGTCAGCCGGCCATAGACGAATGTGCCCTCCGCGCTGCGGACGCCCAACAGTGTGTTGTAAAGCTCGCCATGCCCATGGTAGATGCCCCGCCAGAACTGTCCCTCGTACCGTAATTTTCCGCTGGCGGTATATTCCCGACCCTCTCCATGGAGCAGCCCTGCGGAAAAGGTCCCCTCCCGGAGGAGGGTCTGATCCTCGCCGTATTCGGCCCCCTCGCCCTCTAAAAGGTCCCTTGAAAAAGAACCCTCCCGCAGCAAAGCGCCGCTGGGGTAGAACTCCTGGCCCTCTCCCTCCAAAAATCCCTTGGAGAACTGGCCCTCGCTGACAATTCCGGTGTCCGGAGCAAACCGGCGGCCCTGGCCCTCATACAGATTCCCAGCCATTTCGCCGGTATAGACCAATACGCCGGCGTGGTAAACCTTCGCGTCCGCGCCCTCATAGACGCCATCTACAAGGGGGCCGTCGTAGAGCAGCTCCCCGGCAGCGTCGAATACCTTTCCCCGGCCCGTATAAGCGCCCGCGGCCACCTCGCCTACGTAACGCACCTGACCGCCGGCGTCCAACACCTGTACCAGATCAGAGATCCCGGCAAGCGCCGGGTCGTTGTAGCGGTAGGCCGGAATGTCCCGATCCGCATGGTTCGATGTGCGGAATGGCAGTCCGAATACCAGAAGGACTACAACAGAGCAGACTATTATCAGCAGCAGCGCCAGCCGCTTTCGCACAAAGATCGGGCCGACACGCCAGTAATCCTCTGGTCCCCACTGCCTTTGCGATGCCTTGTGGTCACTCATGGCCGCCCTTCCCCCCAGTCAAATAAGAGTCCGGTGTCCCCGTCCTGGGCGGCGCTATCGCGGAGCGTGTCACACCGGAACAGATACCAGCGGGCGGCCTTATCCTCCGGCATCCGGCGCAGCACCTTGGCAAATAGCCGCATGGCGGCGGGGAAATCCCTTTCCCGGAATAGGCGCAGCGCTTTCTCCCATGTACCGGCGGTTTCCCGCCAGCGGCTTTGCCAGTCGGACGGGCGGCAGGCGGGATCTTCGTAAAGCTCCATACCGTTATCCCAGCCCAGCAGCCGCAGGCCCGTTCGCCCGGCGCGGGTATTTTCCACCACCAAAGCGTCAAAGTCCAGCGCCCGCTCCAGCGCCGCTTGTTTCCGGCGCATATCCTTTGACACCGCCAGAGAATAGAGAAGGCTGTCCCCGCCAAACACGCCCAGCTCTACGGTTTCGCTCAAAACGGCGGCCATGACCGGCATCCGGTTTTGTTCCAGCTGTTCCAGGCAGTCCCGGGCGCAGGAGCGCGCGCGCTCCGCATCGGGAAGCAGCGCCGTCAGCGCGTACAGCCCCTCGTCGTAATCCACCAGCATACCGCCCGACTGCGCGATCCGTTCCGCCGCCAGCCCGGTCATACGGTCCAGGCTTATCCGGTCTGGGGAGAAGCCTCTGGGAATGAGGATCAGAAGGGCGCCATTCACCGGGGCATGATCCCCGGCGCTCAGTTCCGTCACACTGTCTTTGTGCAGCATACGCAACAGGCAGTCTGGCACGAGCCGGGCATAGGCGCCGTTGATGCTTTTCAGCTCGTTAAACTGCACCCTTGTCTGGATAGAAAGCTGGTTAAAAACCCGGCCCACCTCGTAAAGCTCCGTATGGGGCATCCCGCATAGCTGCATTTGTCCGCCGCTGCCGCGGGTATAAAACTCCTCCAGCGCCCGCTGGATCTCATCCAAGGGGCGGAGCAGGCGGCGGGTCATCCACGCCAGGGCGAGAAACAGCAGGGGGCAGGCAGCCAGGAAGGGGAGCAGGCGCTGGAGGAACTTCGCCTGTCCCGCCAGCAGGATATTCTCATTTTGGGAAACCGCGACGCAGCCGGTCCGATCTCCCTGTGAAAAGGGCTGGACATATAAAAAGTCGCGGCTGGTATCCGTTTGAATATGTTCCAAGGCGCTTCTTCCCTGACGCAGGGCATGAGAAACAGAGGATACATAGTCTCTGGATTTGATGTCCTCCAGCAGGTATCCCGCCGGAACCGTACTGTCGGACGCAATCACCGGGCCGGGAGCGGCGTCCCACACCACGCAGATGTCGTACTCTTTTTCCTGACCGGCTATCGCCATGCTGACCTGACGCTCCAGCCGGTCAACAGCAGCCTCCACCGATTCATGATCGGACGGTTCCTCAGCGGAGAGAACGGCGGTTAGGCTTCCGCCGATCAAGCGGAGCTTTTGATAGGCTTCCTCTCGGATGGCCTCCTGAAAGGAACGGTACTGTACGGCGGTGACGCCGCCCAAGAGGATGGTGGCCGCCAGTACCTCGCACAAAAGGAGACGGACAGACAGGCGGTGAGAATGTAAAATGGAAAAAACGCTTTCCACAAGGGCGGCGAGAACGGCCCAGAACACGAGTACGGCCAGCCACCCATGCTGCCAGAGCATTCGTAAGCGCAAAATGCCGGTGTGAAGTCCCCAGACACTATAATCCTCTCCGGCAATCACGCCGCCGTCCTCAGCGGCGCACAGTCCCACAAGCCGGACGCCGCCGCTTTGAGTTTGGTAAGTGGTGTAGACTTCAAGCTGCCGGTACTGAAACCCGGAGCCGCCGATAAAATCCTCCCCTTGCCGGAACTGGACAGGAGCGCCCTCCGGGAAAATCTCGAAAACATCTCCGCTGATGCTGTCGGAAATAAAGCAGCGCATGCCGCAGGTGGAGATATGCAGCGGCGTATCGGACAATCCCGCCAGAATATCCCGCTGCCAGACGCCGTTTTGGTACTGCCCGGCCTCTTTGTCCCGGCTGATCCATACAAAGTGGCCGTCTGCGATGTACTTCAGGAACAGGATACTTTCTCCCGGCAGTATCGTTTCAAACCCCACATGGCCGGTTTCCAAATCCACATGGGCCAAGAAACCCTGTCCCTGTCCGTTCAGGCCGCTCAGCGTCAGGGTGCGGATTTCCGTTATCTCCGCTTCCGCTTCTTCTCCTGTGCCCTCATTTTCTGCGGGAAGATAGATTTCTTTCCAGACAACCCCCACCGGCGCGCCGCGCAGAGTTGTCAGCTCCGTCAAAGTATGCGCCCGCATGGCGGCATCGTCCGTGGAGAGGGCAACCAGACGCTGCAAGGTTTCGCCGCCTTTTTCATAGGAGAGAATCGCGTAGACGGTCTCTCCGTCCGCTTCCAAGTATTGAAACGCCTGCCCGTCCGCTGTGCTCATATAGTTCAGCAGCGTCCCGGCGTGGTCAATCCGCACCAAGCTGTTGCGGTTTCCGCTGGCGAGCACCGCCAGCAGGGAATCCTCCAGCGCAAGCATGGAGTAGATATTGCCGTCCAGCGTGGGAAGGTAAGCGTCCGCGTTCCAATAGCTGTACCCCAGTCCCAGCGCCAGCGCGCAGGCCAGCACGATCAGCTCCCGGAGCAGCAGGCGGCGTCTTTGGCGCAGCCGCGCGAAAATGGACTGTCTCATTCGCCGCCCTCCCCGTTGCGCAAATCCTGATCCCCTACTTGGGGCATACCCTGCCAGACGATCTCATTTTTCTCCCGCGCATGACGGCGGTAAGCGGAAATCAGGGACAAAAGAGCCGCCGTCAGCAGCAGCGCCGCCAACGCCCGCAAGATGTATTTCCCATAGCGGCGTAGCCAGCCGCCGGCGCGCCGGATATGGCGGTACAAGACGGAGCTTCTGCGGGGCGGCGTGTCCGGGATGGCCGCTACATCCCGCTGAAGCTGGCCCCAGCTGGTATAGTCCTGTTCCTTTTGCCGGATATTCAATAGCAAAAGCTCCTCTGGAATCCGTTTGTCTTGCCATGGCGCCACCTTTTCGGACAATACCTCGCTGATAACTGCGGCCACAGCGCAGACAGCCTGGGCCTCCTCCATACCCGGCTCCCACCGCCGAAGCTCCGGCAGATATTGAAGCGACATAGACCGGCCTGTAACGATCAGGTTTTCCGTATTTGCCGAGAGCGCAATCAGGCAGGGCGGCATGTTCCCCTCCACCTGCTGCCCCAAGAGGGACAAACAGGCGTCCCGCCGCTGGGCAAGGTCCGGCTTTCTCTCATAGAGCCATTGACGAAGGGAGATCCCCTCCTGGCAGGGCAGCAGCAGTTCCAATACGCCGCTTTCCAAACGGACGGGGACCGATTCGTCCAGCCCGCTTAGAATTTCCCGCTGGCAGGCGGCGGAGCGGACGCGGAGCTTGACCCATAACGTACCGTCCGGCCCCCGGCAGACCTCCGTATATCCTGTCTGGCTTTCATGGGTCAGACGTACCGTATGCAGCCGGTCAAAGGGAACCTGCCCCATGTTCCGTCCCCTCCATCCATGTACGCACGATCACAAAGGCGTTTACCCGCGTCTCCGGCCTGTCCTTGATCTGGGCGCAGACCTGGTACAGCCCGTCCTTTTCCGGCGCGGTATAGATGCCGTTTTCCGTTATGACCCCGGACTGCTTATCCGGGATCAGAAAATCGCAGGGCGCTCCCAGCCCCCGCTCAAAAACAGGGATGAAGTTGACCGACGCGCCGGGGGCCACGCGGGTCACATCCGGCTCCAAACGGAGCAAGGTCCCCACTGGCATCTGATGGGAGGCGTGCTCCTCCGCGCGCCAAGCAAACCAGCGCAGCCGCAGCGCGGCCTGACGCAGTTCGCCTTTCAGCCGTACCGCCAGTTCAAAGGTGCCTTTCTCCGGATGAATCCGCACACCCCGGTCAAAGCCCCGCTCATAAGTCCCGCTGGCCTGGGTGAACAAAGAGGCGTCGCCCAGCAGCAGATCGGTATAGTTGCGGTCGGTCCCCACTGCGGGATAGACGTTTTCGATGCCAAACTCAATGAACACCGCGCCGGGTCCCAGCTCATGGGCGATTTCATCGGAACACAGGATATTACCCTCTTGCAGATGAAGCCCGGCATTCAATATAACCGTCCCGGTCGCCATCTGCCGCTGAGGCTCTGATATAGCAGCAGCCGGCGCCAAATCGCCCGCCGCAGGCCGCTCCGCTGGGGGCGGACCGGGGAAAAACGCGCCGCACTCCAATAGCTGTTCTTTCAGGCAGGGCAGCACAGCGCGGCGGCTTTGGGCCAGAGGGAAAACGCTGTCCAGCATCGTCTGATCGCCGCAGCGCAGCAGGCGGATTCCGGCAAGGGGAATATCCTCTGCGGCGTCGTTCCACAGCTCCTGCGGGTCCTGAGACAAAAGACGCCGTTCCAGCGCGGCAAGAGGATTGCCGGAAACAACGGGGAACTCCTCCCGAAAATGGCATTGCGCCCGCAGCGGAAGGCCCCGCTTTTCCAGCAGGAATCCTTTTTCCGGTAAAGACAGCAGGACAGCCTGTGCCGTTGTATCAAGTTTGCCGGTCAATGTCAAAGTGGTTTCACCGGCCCCCAATCGTATGGACTGATCGAATCCAAGCGGCTGGCCGCCCTCCGCGGCCTGGACGCCGGGCAGCTCAGGGGAATACCGCAGAGCAATGTCCAGAGGTTCCGCGCGGAAACTCTCAACAATCAGGCGGATCTGCACCAGCCCATGGCCGGGCAGAATCCGCGGGATCACCTGCCGGATACGCAGGTCCTCATCCTCGAATAGAATCACATCGGAGAAAAGGGTCGAGCGTCCGACAGCCTCCGGCAAGAGACGCATATCGGTCAGATAGAAGGAAAACCGCTCCCGCGCCGCCGCGTATTCCCGCACCTCTCCCTGATCCCCCGGCACAAACATGGGGTCGGTATGTTCCTCGTGATAGGCCAGCCATAAAAGCGCGGTTTCTCCATGCAGGGCGTCAAAGCCATGGAGCGCCCGAATGCGGTATATTGCTGGCTCATCCACGATCAGCCAGCGCCCATATCCGTCCACCGCAAAGCCGGGGGACACCAGCAGGGAATCCCCGTCCACGCGCTGAACCTCCAACCCCAGCGCCACGCCCGCGCCAAAGTCCCACTGGCTGAGAAACGCCAGCTTGCGCTCCACATACGCCTGCTCCCGGATAAAATCCGAAGAACGCATTCGCTTGCGAGGGAAATAACGGTTTTTAGAAAACGGAAAGGATTGGGGCGTCATGGAACGAACCTCCTTGCATCATCATCGGGAGCATGTTCCATACTACAGTGTGGAAGTATGGCGATGCCGCACATCTAAGGCGCAGGGAATCTCGAGGTTTCAAGTGTGAAAACTGTCGAATTATGTATTCTTTTACTATTTAATGATACCATAACAGCCAAAAAATTGTCTATCATGCGGAAGGATGAGGCTGTTTTGCGGATAGGTATTAGACAGGAGCGCCGGCTTTCATGCAGAGATTGGACTTCCTATGCTGTTTTTCTGAAAAACAATGAAAAATGCTTGATTTATGTTCGGTTTTTGTTGCCATGAAGCAAATGGATTATTCTGCAAGTAGTCGGAACCTGACATTTTTAGAAGTCATATTTAGCTGATTACTACCGCTAAAAGAAATTTATAGCGGTTATTAGAAGTAGTATTTAGCAAAATATAACCGTTAAAAACGGAGAACCGGCACAAAAAATCAAGTATCATCTCATAGAGAGGTGATGTGAACATGGATGCGGCCTTTATTGCCGAACGGATCACAGAGCTGCGGCTCGCACGGAATGTTTCCGAATATCAGATGTCGCTGGAGCTGGGCCAAAGCAAGGGGTATGTCCAGGGGATCACATCCGGGAAATGCCTGCCTTCAGCGAAACAGCTTTTCAACATTGCGGACTATTTTCATCTGTCCGTATCAGAATTTTTTGATGATGGAAAACACGATTCCCCTTTGGTACTGGAAGCCATACAAGCCCTGCGCCAGCTCAGTGACGATGATGTAAGGCTTGTGCTGGGATTGATCCACCGTATTATGCAGCAGCCGGAGCCGTAAACAAATAGCAAAGAAACGCAGGCGCCGTCTGAAAAGACAGCGCCTGCGCTCTTTTTGTTTGGGGACCCTTTAGAGGTCAAGTTTTGCTGGAAAGATGATACAAGTTTTTGAAAACAGGGATAACCGGAAATTTCTAACTTTGGGATTCCGGTAGTGTTCCGAACATTTTCAGCTTAGTTGTACTCGCTCCCGCTTTCCATGCGATACATTTCCTTGAGTGCGTTCAATTTAGGCAGCAAATGGGCGGTAGACCTGCTCACCATGCTATCCCTCTGTTCCTGCGGGAGATCTTTACAGCGATCTTCCCATACTTTAATCTCATCTAAAATGTTCCGAATTGCTCGGGAGTAAATCTCAACATGGGTAATAATGGGTTCCGACTGTTTCTTTGTCATATAAACTGCCCTTTCTTCTGGTTAATATCGGCGTCATGGCTGGTTTTTGGCGGGCGCTCTGCGGATTGTTTCGGCCTTACCATGCCAGCCCAAACAGATTGTTGTAAAATCCGCTGTTGTGGGCGGCCATTCAAAATCCACCTCCTTATCTGCCATCCGAGACGCTTTTACCATGAATCTACCTATCAATCTCTTGAGCCGGTTTTGCCGGCAGCGATCCTAATGGCGAACAGCAATGCTCTAACTGTGTTAGAGGCAATGCCTTTCCAGCAAATTACGCAGCTTTCTTTTTCATACGAAGGCCGCGGGCGCGAATTTGCAGCTCATCGGACAGATACCGCAGGGAGGTAAACTGGTCGTCCAAGGCCGTCAGCTCCTTATTGAGAATCCCCTCATAATAGCTGCGCTTTTCCTCCAGAGCGCGGATACGCAGCGACAGCTTTTCCAGAATGCTGGGGCTTTGACTGCCCGACTGGATCAGATGGGTGGCCCGCTCCTCATATTCCTCGATCTCCTTGCGGGCGGCCGTATAAAAGGCGAAGGCCATTTTATCGCGCTGCTTGGCGTCGTTCACCACAAACATGCTGTTTGCAGCCAGCGGCGAACGGCCCGGCCTCTGGAACTGATTGTTCTGCTCCAGAAGGTCGATCAGATCCTCAAAGAGGCTTAGCTTTGCCATGTAGTCCCGGGGAACGAAATACATATGGCCCCGGGCGATCTTGACCGCCTGCATGGATTCCACATAGTTTTCCAGAATGGTCTCGATCTGCCGCCTGCCCACACAGGTCTGATACAGTTCAAAGAGTTTCTGCGCCTCCATGCAGTAAGGCAGCGGGTCCATATGGGGATCGGACACCAGATTGTCATAGGAGAAAACACCGCCCTCTGGCGCTCATGATTTTCTCATGGGGAACCTCCGGCAGATACCGCTCCAACAGATCGCGGCCCTTACTGCCCAGCACGTCGATAAAGTAGCGGGGATTGAACATGGAGAGGAACAGATCCCGTTCCATAAACATGACGGTGAGGTCCCGCTGGGTAATCCGGCATCCATCCAGAAGAATGTCCATGTTATCATTCACGCGCTGGCGGGTGAGCCGCCGCACTGCGCCGGTCTCGTCTGTAAACTCCATATCCACCAAAATATCTCTGGTGTTCTGGCAATATAAGTGGTCGAGTTTGGCCCCGCCATAAAAGGGGACGCCGGTGATGGCAAAGGCGATGGCGTCCGCGATACTGGTTTTCCCTTGGCCGTTGTGTCCGGTGATGGTGTTCATATCGCCAAAGGAAAATGTGGTTTCATCCGCAAAGCCCTTAAAGCCTTTGACGGTCAAAGAGCGCACGGAAAAGCTTTTCAATGCCTGAATCATATCTGTCTCCTCCTGATTATGCCGCGTCCTGCGCGGTAAAGGTTACGATGTCATAGGTGTCCAAGATGTAGAATGTGACCCCGCGCTGACTTTTGCTCTGAAGCTTCACATTGTAAAGAATGACGCCGGGCGCAAGATTGGAGTCCGGGCCATGGGTATACGCCTGAAGGCATTCTCCCGCGCAATCTTGAAGCTGTACGCTGGTCCGGGAGCCGCTGTTGAGCGTAGGCTTGAGCACCGCGCCGCGTACCAGATACATGCCCTCCTGAAGGCCGGCGGCCTCTGCCGGGGTATTGGGCTGGGGTTGGGGACGGTTCCCCGGCGTTCCTTGCGGAGGAGAAGGCTGCTGCGGCGCCGGCTGGGGCGGCCGCTGCTGTCCCTGCGGACCGGTTCTCTGAGGGTTTTGCGCCGGCCGGGGCTTTTGCTGCTGCTCTTGATTGGCGTTCTGCGGTGGGACGGCAGTTTTGTTCTGGAGCTTTTGCACCCACTTCTCATGAGTCTGATCCAGCTTTTGCCGCTCAGCATCCACAATGACAAAGCCTTTTCCGCGCTGCTCAATACTTACCCACACTTGGGTCATGCCATAGAGATAGCGCCCGATGCCCCACTCCACAGCGGCCCGTTTCATACTGTCGCTGAGACCGCCCTTGACCGATTCGATGTCGCTGTCGTCAGCACCGTCCCACTTGGTCAGCCACTGCTTCCGCTCATGGAAATAGATGGAGATTCCGCACAGCTGGGCCTTTCCATCTTTCCAGGGCTTAAACTCGTTGTGCCAGCCGTCAATGCCCACCGTATCGTCCAGGCGGTTTTGTATGGCCCGGTTGGTGACATAGGGGACAGCGAGACCCTTGGTTTTCTCCTTGTTGGTTGCCGAGACACGCCACTCAATATCCCCGTTGGGGAAGGGCGCGGTGAGCGCCTGGCGCAGCTCCTCCGGTGTTTTCTGCCACATAAAGGCTTCCTCCTTATCACATAGCTTCGATAAACCGCCCCAGCGTCCATTCGTTGGGGATCAGGACGTCTGAATAATAGAAGGACGGCTCTTTATCCTTCAGGAACTCCATCAGATCCCGGTACTCCAGCCCCAGCTTGTTGTGGGTCTTGTAATAGGAGTGCATATTGTTGGGGATACTGAGGAGAAAAGCGGGAAGATTCACCGCCTTGTGGAGCTTTTTGTAGGTGGGCATGGTATTGGCACCCACGCACAAATGCCCGCTTCCCTCACTGACGTTGGAGAAGGGGTAGTGATACATCACCGTATCCGGCGTGGGCGTTTCATCCGCCACGACGCCGATCCGGCAGTCGGATACTTTCCCTTCCGCGTTGGTGGAAAACCTGAATACCATCCGGGGGATGGGGAAATGAGAGTAGGGGGTGTCGTACAGCGTCATATCCGCATAGAGCTTTGGATGCCACAGCACGAAACGCTTTCCCTCCCGTCCCTGCCAGACAGAAAGGCAGTTCAGCGGCAGGAACCCGCTGGAATAGCCTGGATCTTCTGTCCGCAGGCTGTTTTTGAAGCAGCTTAAAAGGGTCTGCCGGTCGATTTCCTTCCGGGTAGTAACCAACCCCTCCTGCTCCTCAATGGTGATCTTGCCCTGCCGGGGCGAAATACAGATTTTAATGTCATTTTCGGCGTTCATCACGCGGCCTCCTTCTCCGTTGCAGCCGGCACAGGCAGACGGATCACCTTCGCTCCGACCTGCTTCGCAAGACGGCTTTCCAGCTTTGGGATCGTCTCCTCACAGAAATCAAGGATAGAAAAAAGAGCTTCTATCAGATCATAGTAGACCGCAAACTCCTCGAACAGGAAAAGGACGATCTTGGCCCCCTTTCTATCCGCGGTGCTGTTGATCCAGCGATAGTCGTAGCAGTAGCTGCTAAGTTGCATATGCCTGTGGATTGCGGACTCCAGATCCTTCGCAAGCGGGTTTTCCACCTTTGTGATCCCCTCAGCCGCTTCAAGCCTCCGGCACAGATTGTCATAGCGGGTCAGAAGCGGGTCGCGGAGGACATAGACGTCTTGATCCGATCTGTAATGGTCCCGGTCAATATATTTCTCCGGCTGATAGTGGTAGCGGCTGTCCGCGAATATACACCCCACGGCGGTTTGTTCAAGCTGAGACAGCTCATCCCAGGAGATCGTAATGTCATCGTCCAGACAGTCCAGCAGCGTGTCCAGCCTGTTGTGGTCATAAAAGATTTTTGCGATATAAAGGCTTTGCATAGGATATTCTATATCGAAATCAAGGCTCATACAGTGGCCTCCTTACAAAAATGTCCGTTCTTTTACACAGGCAGGTACGGTTTCACACAGTGCCTGATTCAGCTGTCTCAGCTGACTTTCCCGGCGGTCGCGCTTTTCCATGTAGCCCACCAGCTCAGGCGGGTCATAAAGCTCGAACTGCTCAAAGTCAATATCCCGCAGACGGGGATAACAGCCCTTTGCCAGCATGGGAAGAATGGTTTCCAGCAGGTACGGACTGACATCCTCCTGCTCCTTCTCATCCACCAGCGTCTCGGGCGCTTCGCGCAGCAAACCGGACAGCAGAGCAATATCTGTAAATGCCGGCATGGTTTCAGCCCTCCACAGGCCACAAGTCGGCCACACAGATGGCGTACCGGTCAACCTGGGACAGGATCTGCTGTTCCTGCTTCTCCTCGATATAGCTCTTGTTGAGTCCCAAGTAATAGAGACAGGCCGCACAGGTGATGTCACCCTGGAAAAAGCGGTTGCCGCGCTCCAGTTCCAGGCACAGTTCCGGGTCATCGCGCCGGAACGCTGTAACGGTCACACCGATACTTTCATCAAGCCGCTCGGAAAAAATTGTCCGGCCTCTGCCGCGTATCCGCAGGTTCCGATCTGCCAGTTCCATTTCCTGCGCCTCCCTCGCGGCCAGATAGCGCATGAGGAACACATGGGGTTCCGTCCGGCCCAGCGCCACACTATAGGGAGGCAGGCCGGGCAAAGCGGCGGGGGAAATTCTTGAGCAGATCCGGCCCAGCAGCGGCTTCATGGCGTCCGCCGCCCGATTCCACAGCATGGCCCGGAGATCCGTTAGGTCGGATTCATTCCGGAGCATGGCTTGGCCTGTATCCCCCAGCGGCAATACAACAGTAAAATGGTTTTTGTTATCCATATCGCAATTCTCCTTATCAGAATTTGATGATTCAATAGTCCTCTGCCAGCATGATCGTGGTAGCCGAACGGTCTTCTTCCGTAATAATCAGGAATTTGCGCCCGTTAGAGCGGTAGGCGGATACCAACCGGCCTCCATGTTTGAGCGCCTGATCGTTCAGCGCTTTGTCTCCTTTACTGACCTCGCCCCAGTCGCAGCTTAAATGGCGGCGAAGGACGTTCAGTATTTGGCTTTCCGATATGGCGGCTGCAACGCCGGCGGTCATCAAAAGACGGCCGGGCGCAAAATGTCCATAACTGATTGATTTCGGCATGACATAGCCTCCTTGGAAATTGGTTTACGCCAGAGAGCGAAAGCCATTGGGCGTAAGAAGGTTGAAAATCATCCGGTTAGAGATGGTGTCCCGGTATTCTGTGGAGATCAGACGCCCGCCCTCCGAGCGGTGTTCTTCCGACATGCTGCGCCGCTCCTTGATGATGCGTCCCTTGATGATGTGGGGGTAATCGCATTCCATCAGACCGTTAATGAGTCCCGAACCCCCAATCAGTCCGACCTGACTGATGCTCAGCGGCAGTGGCGGACGTTTGACCTCGCTGTCCAGTTTGCTTCTGGCAAGTATACGCTCAAAGCTGGAGGACGCTTTCAGCTGCCGCGCCAATTCGTCCTCATTGAACTCGGCGCCGCGGAAGTTTTCCACTTTCAGAGCAGATGCCGGAAGTGCGTAGCGCCCAGCCTCCAGCTTATCCAATGTGGGCAGTTGTTCCGGATGGGATGCGGCCTTGCACAGCCGCTCTGCCTCCGTCTCGTTGTCTGTCCTCTGCCGCCGCAGGCCCATGACCGCCACCTGCTTGAACTTTTTGAACTCCCCATCCATAAAACGGTGGATGGACACGTCCTCGAAGTTGTCGCAGAACACGCGGCAAATATCCTCGGTCAAGCGGTAGTAGGGAACGATATAGACCATAAGGCCGCCCCGGGTCAGAAGCGGAAGGCTTTCCAGCAGGAACCGCTTTTCATCCCTGCTGCGTCCTCCGTTTTCCGACAAGACGGACAGATAGGGCGGGTTGAGAAATACCACATGGAACGCCCCAAAGCTGATATGCGCGCCGAAGAAGCTGCCAAAGCCTACCCGGTGGAGCTGGGCCTGGGCCTGCTCGGCGCGGCTGCGGTCCAATTCGACGCCGTAGCAGAAGCAGTTGTTTCCTGTGGCCATTCTCCGAAGGGCTACGCCGGTCCCGCAGCAGGGATCAAGCAGATTGGTGGTAATGCCGCTGGGAAAGGCAATTCCCCGGGTAATCAGCGTCACATGGTCCGGGTCGGTGGGATAATACCCCATGCGGACGTTGTTCATCAGTCGGCCGATCACTGAAGCGTTGGTGGTCTGGTTGGTGGGCAGGCTGCCGGCGAAGCGTTTGAGGGCCGCTGTCAGCTTGCTGTAATCCTTTGTCATCAGCTGAAAAGCCGCGACCTGCGCTGCGAGGCTCTCAGCGGTGCCGGCCAGCGGGTGCTCCAACTCCAGTAAAAACGGGCGGGTGGCGTGAATCAAAGTTACCAGCGCGTTGCGCTGCTGCTCCAAAACCTTATAGATCTCAAAGGCTTGTGCCTTTTCTTCCGCGTCAAGCTTTTCTCCGGTCTGCTCTCGATAGACGGGCAGGGCATCTGCGAAAAGGGAGATCGTCTGTGCCTGGTCTGTTAGCTGTTCCAGCGCGAAGAAGCGCTGTGTGTCAGTGCGTTCTACTGCGCCCGCGTCCTGTTTTGTCAGTTCTGCTGTCATAGCCGGGTCTTCCATAGGAATGTCCTCCTTTACAACAAATCGCGCGGGGGCTGCGAATCCAATCACAGCCCCCGCGGGGTAAACGCCTTACGCGGCGTTGTGCGTATGTGCGTTGCCTGTGTGCAAGGGCTGAACGCGCCCAGCACAGCAGGTCAAGCAAAGCCGGCCTGCGGTACCGAGAAATCCTTCCGCGTACAGTTCCGATACGACGGTCCTCCCGTTTATCGTAACCTCGCGGTATTTTCGGATCGTCACCCGCTGCTTTTCAGGCGGCATCACGAAAACCCGGTTCCGCGGCGTGAATATCTTCCCCGGCCGGGAACGGCGCCAGGCGCAGCGCATAGCCGCTGGGCTTCAGCAGGCGGTACAGCGCCGCCAGCCGCTTAAACTCAAAGTCGTCCCACAGGTCGGCGTTGAGCGCGCTGGGCGGCGGCGCGAATGCCTCAAAATCCGGGGCGTCCCCGTTTCCCAGGTCAGGCTCCAGCGTCTCCGGGGCGGATTCCGGCGTGTCCTCAATAGGGACATATTCGGCGTCCACAGGGACCCGGACCGTCAGCGACATCCACAGCCGGCGGAAAAAGCCGGCCAGCAGAGCGCCGGGAATGCTCCTACGCCTGTCGGACAGATTCACTACCTCCTGGGCGCGCAGCTCACCGATCTGGCTCAGAGCCACCGTCAGCCTGGTGGTCTCCACATAGGCCGCTTCCAGACAACAGGACACCACCGCCGCGCCGGATACCCTGACCTCGGAGGCGCACACGCGCTCCGCAGCCAGCTTTCCGGTCGTAATATGCGCCGCGTCAATATCCGCAGCAGACAGAGACCGGCAGGCGATGGAACCGGCGTCTAAAACGCCTTTACCGGAGATGTGACGGGCCTGGATGCTGTTCTCCACGATCAGCACGCCGTCGTTGACGATGTTCCGGCAGGCCAGTGCTTCATAGTGCAGGGTCTTCCCCTTGGGGATGTAGAGATTTTTCATAACTGATATTCCTCTCATAAAATGATAGTAACGGCGTCAAGCCGCCCTGTTCAGGTAGAACGGCAGGACCAGCGCGGTATCAACCTGGTCTGTTAAAATGATGGGCGATACCGGGGTGTTCATTTGCATGGACACCGTATCCAGCTTTTTCGCCCGGAACTGCTGGAGTCCGTCCAGCATATAGCTGGCCCGAAAACCGATCTCCTGCCGGGGGACGTCCTCCATGTTCAGCCGGGAGCGGTAGTCCCCGCTTTTGGTATGCAGCAACAGTACACCGCCGTTAAATCGGATAGGCTCCCTGCTGGGATTGGAAATGAATTTCTCCAGATACTGCAAGTTCCCGACAAAATCCGAAATGTTGACGGTATACCCCTCCGGATAATGCCGGGGGATGGCGGCGTCAAAATCAAGGCTTTCGCCCTCCGGCAGCTTGGTAATGATGCGAATATCGCCGCTGTCAAAGGCGGCGCGGCGCTTACCCACCAACAGTTGGCAGTCCGCTCCCTCAAAGACAGGCAGCAGCCTCATCGCGCCGGGCGGGATATGAAAGGGGGCGTCCACACAAAGCGCTTCGTCCCGGTTCATCGCCAGCCTGTGGCCATCCACAGCTCCGATCCGATTGTCGAAAAACTTCACGCACTGGTTGCACGGCCTGATTGAGTCGTCAGACAGCGCGTACTTGATCCGTTCAAACCGCTTACGGAGCGATGCGGTCTGGACGGTATAGGTGTGCTCGGCTTCCACATCGGGCAGCTCCGGAAACTCCTCGGCCGCTGTGACCCGCTGGCAGATCTCTTTGCCGCCGCAGCTGATCCACAAGTCCCCGTCCAGGTCCGTCTTTGTAGGGGCGTGTTCCGGCGGCTGGCCCTTGCGATAGGAAAACTCCAGTTCCCCGGACAAAAACTTGCAGGCGGTGAGAAGCCTCCTGCTGCCGGTCAGGACGAAGGCGCAGGAACCTCCCTCCGCGGGGATAGACGCCTGACACCACAATTCCAGATCCGTACAGGTCAGCGTACAGGCATCGCCGTCAAACCGAACAAGGACTTCCATTAAAGCAGGAATACTGCACTTTTTAGGAGCCACTTTCAGGACTTTTTCCAGTGCCTTTTGAAATTCGCCCGCATTGACAATACATCTTGCATCCATCATGCTGCTTTCCTCCGCTTTTTCTGTTTTTGATAGGCGCGGATATTTACCGTTTTGGTGGAAAAGGTAGCCTGCTGCACCGTACTGCTGCCCACCACCAGAATGTTGTAGATGATCGTCACCACCGCTGTAGCGGCCATGAGATTGGCTGCAATCGTCTGGGGTGCGGACAGCGACGCGTCCGCGCAGGACACCTCGGATGGAAACAGGTCGTCCGGCTGGGCCATATCGGGATAGAGCGCGCCCACCGGTTTATAAATTGTTTTTCCGCCGCGGCGGATACCACACACCACCTGTCCGGTATACTCTCCGTTGCCGGAATCAATGTAGACCAGTTCCTTTGTGCGCAGGAACACCTCATGGCACAGCTGGCGGGAGCGGTTATTATCCACCGCGCCGATCAGGATCACCAGCTCCGAAATGGTCTCGGGTGTTTGCACATAGGTTTTCGGGTCGGTAACAAAACGCCCTGTACGCCAGGACCGGGGCGCAATCAGTTCCTCCAGCTTCTCCGCGTTTTCGATAAAGTCCGGGACATAGGAGGTCTCCAGGCCGAACACATTGGAATACCGCTCCGCCACAACCCGGGCCTTGTTCAGCCCCAGGTCGGCTTTCGTGAAGTTTTGGCGCACCAGGTTCTTTTCCTCCACAATGTCCCCATCGCAGATGACAAATTGGACCGGGCGTTCCAGCGCGTAGAGCAGGCGGTAGAGGTGGGGGGCGATGTGGCCCCCGGTGCCGCCCGCGCCGATCATTACGATTTTGACCGGCCATATTTTTGAAAAGATCATGCCGCCGCCTCAAGGAATCGACGCGTTACATCTTCCGCCGGCTTGATCCGGTCCAGCCATGCCAGCGGAATATCCCCTTCTGGCATCGGCTCCAGCACCTGCGCCGGAGAAATCTCACAGAAATGCCCTCCGTTGCACACGCGGACAGACAGCTCCGGATAGTAGCGGTTCAGACGGCCCATTACCATATAGACCCGATTGGCGCGCTCGTCCCGGTCGTCCGTAGGGGAGAACTCGGCGGGCATATCGTTGTGGGAGTGCAGATCGGCGTAGTGGAGATACCGCTCGTCATTGAGCAGATCGTCATCCAGCACCGCATCCACGAACTCCTTGCCCACCGTCTGCGTCGGCACATAGAGGAAAAACCGTTTCTCCTCCCGGTCCCAATAGATATGCACCAGAGCCTCCAGCGGACAGCCGCCCTTCCCGTTATCCATCAGGCAGCGAAACAGCGTGACCGCCTGCTCCATCAGGCTGTAGGGAATGAGGGGCAGGGCCGGAGCAAAACCGGCCCTGATGTCGTCCAAGTACCTCACGCCGCTGGTGGGCGTGATAAACTCGCCGGCGCATGTCACGCGCCGCTCATATACCCGGCCGTCCTGCGCAGGGATGAAGGAGATGGCCTTTTTCGATGCTCTGGCGTCAGCCAGGCGGGGGAAAATACCCTTGTAGGCGCACTCCCCCTTCTTCTGCATCGTCACTTTCGGCTTCACGATGCACTTGGGCCGCTTATCAGCGGCCTTTTTCAGCGCGTCCATGAACTCCTTGGAGCTTTCAATCTCCCGCTTGAGATTGCCGATCTTGGTCTTGCGCGGCGTGGCCACGTTCTTTACGATTTTCCCGTAAGTGACCGTCCAGGAAATGCTCTGGGCTTCGTCAAACTCCGGGAAATCATCCGCCTTGGCAAGGCGCAGCTCCTCAAAGGTCTGGTCAACATTTTCGATGGGCTCCTCACTGCCGTTGTAAGAGAAAACGGGGAGCTGTGCGAAAATGGGCGCGGCGGTCTTCGCCGCGTTCTTCTTCTCCTGAAGGTCCATGGCGGCCAGCAGGGGATTGGTCTCCTCCGTAGTCTGAGCCGGAGGTGTTTTTGGCGTCTCCGCGGAAGCAGGGACTGCCGGGGGTGCGGCCGGAGGGGGCGTCTGGGTGGTTCCCAGCTGATCCTGCGCCTGCTGTCCGGGCGCCGGGGACGGTGTGACCGATGCGGCCTCTCCGGAGGCGGGTGCCTCCGTCGGGGGTGTCATCTTGGTGAAGGGATTCTCCACCTCATCCGCACTGCCCAGGTCGGTGAATGCGACGCCGCCTGCACCTCCGAAAAAATCTCCGGCATCCTGGCCTGTGCTCTCTCCGGGAAAGCTGAACAGATTGTCACTCATGGTTTTGCTCCTTTCATTTTTTTGTGAGGACGCAAAAAACCGCAGTCCTCTCCCGAAGGAGCAGACTGCGGTTTTTGTACGGACTCGTGTTGGTATTTAGGATGCTGACAGGTCTCCCAAGGGCATACTGCCCCCAGGAGCGAATATCTGACCTGAAAAAATCTTACCTAAATACACCTTGAGCATACCATGTTTTTCTCCGCTTGAACAGTTGAGGTTTTTTCTACACCTGTCCCCGAGGAGCTATAGGGTAAGCCTGCAAAGGGCTCCGGCTGCTTAAATCAATCGTGGTCGCATGGCTGGCGGTTCATCGCCATAACCTCCAGAATTTTATCAAGAATGACCTTGATCCCCCAAAACTGATTATCCGGCAAACGGGAAATGCGTTCTGTCATATGGCTGATTGCAGCGTCCCGATCCTTCTGGCTACCAGTATCTGCCGTTCCAAACAAAATTGTATCTGCGGAGACTGACAGCAAAGAGCAGATTTTCTTGAGCGTAGCCAGAGAAACGCCAGCCGCTCCACACTCAATCGCGGAAATGTGCTTCACACCCAGCCCGATTAACTCTGCGAAACTTTCCTGCGTTAATCCAGCGCTTTCCCGAACCTGCTTTACATTCAGTCCAATCTCAATGTTGATCGGCTTCTTCTCCTTCATAGTGCCACCACCTCTTTTTGTTAGTTTAACTAATGATGGTGTTGACTATAACCACTTATATTTATTATAATATGTAACAAGAATACCGTTATATATGGACACATAAGCGGCGGAGGAAGATAACCAATAAGTTGGAGAGTGATTCAAATGAGATTCATAGCGACAGCCTGCTCGTTTACCGGGCACCGGCCGCACAAGTTCCCATGGAAGGATCATGAAACAGACCCACGATGCACAGCGTTGAAATCGACGCTGGCAGAGCAGATCGCGGCGCTGACTGCCGCTGGAGTGACGGACTACTACAGCGGCGGTGCGGATGGGACCGATTGCTATGCGGCGGAAGTAGTCCTGTCCCTGCGCAAAAAAAATCCCGCATTGAAGCTACACTGTGTCCTGCCCTGCAAGGAGCAGGCGGAGAAGTGGGACGCCACCGCACAGAAGCGGTATTACTCCATTTTACAGCGGGCCGATTCAGTAACATATGTAAGCCAAAAATATTATGACGGCTGTATGATCGACCGGAATCACCGGCTGGTAGAGTCCGCCGGTCTGCTGCTGGCGGTCTATAATGGAGTGCGGCGCAGCGGTACAGGCGCAACGGTAAATTACGCCAGAAAGATGGGACGGGAGATCATCATAATTGACCCGCTTACCCGAGCTGTGACTCATGAAGGAGGCGGCGTATGAAAAGAATTGCAGCCATCGCCCTGATTGTCTTGGCGCTTTGCCTTCTTGGATATGGCGCGGTCAGGAACGTTAGCGCTGGCACAGCCTCCAAAAAAATTGTATACAGCTCCGAAGTATTATCTGAGGACTGCTTCTTATGTGGGAATGGGATGTCGGAGGATTCAATTCCGTTTTATTGGGGACAAGAAAATATTGCGCTTATCAGCTTGAACACATTTGAGATGAAACCGATAGAGATCAACCGCTATGATATAGACGGCCAAATGATTGAGGAAGCGATAGGAGCGGTATCTCTCGGAGGGGGCGCAAGTAAAGACGGCGGCTTCTCCGCAACGGTACTGCTGGACTATGACAGGGGCTATGCCACCGGCTCTATGGAGTTTCACGACGACAAAACGCTTGACATAGATAAAGCGGTCACGTTTCTATGTGCGGAATGTTTGAATGAGATTCTTCCGCAGGATATAGAGCAGTGCTTCGGCGTTGGGGTTATCAGCCTTGCCACAAAAGAGATCCATATATTCGAGCAGTGTGTCACAGGCTTCGGTCTGGGGGACTTTTATATTGACTGCGATTTGAAAGAGCCGTCTCGCGGCTCATGCCAGATGAGCCTTTTCATCGTCTACTGCCCAATACGCTATGAAGAAAGATCGTGACGCCCCTCCAATCCCTTATGTGTATGGGAGGATGCAGCCGGCAAAGGCGGGAAACGCTGCAAACAAGCGGAAAGCGGACCTTCCTTATCCTTTCAGCGAGACATAAGGACCCTTTCCCGGTTTCCATAAAAGGAAAAAGTTTTTTGCAGGAAATGTAGCGGGAAAAAGTCTGTATACAGGGGGTTGTAAGTAAAATCCAAACCTGCTATAATTGCTATTGTAAAAAAGTGCGGACCGGCAGCAGACGGTCCGCATCCATCGCAAGCCGGCAGAGGAATAGTCCTCTGCCGGCTTTCTTAGCGGCTGTCATAGACAGGCCGCTTTTTTCATACTCTTGTCCAAAAGGGGGAATGTGGCATGATGGAAAAGGATCTGGAACTCATGCGGGAAATGGATGTACGGGAGATCGACCCTGACACGCTCCCGGATATTGCGGATATTCGGGTGGATACATCGCTGCCGCCGGAGCAGCGGATGGCCAGCGTCCTCCAGCAGATGAACGGGAATCCCTACTTTTTCCGCAGCGGGAGCCTGATCGTCAAGACCTCTTTTCGCGGAGAGGCCCGGCTGCAAACTCTTCTGGAGAACTGCCTGGAGACATTGTAACCAAAAGCGCAATGGATATAGCCGCGCCGGATCTGAAAAATCAGGCTGGACAATCTGCCGGGATTCTGTTATACTGACGGTGGACCAAATCAGACAGCTCTGTGAAAGCACTTTCTGACCGGGGCGGCTTTTTGTCGCAATATCAGGTTAGGAGGCTTGTTTTCATGGAGTTTTTTTCGTGCCCCGAAACAGGGACATACCTCTGTTACGCCTATGGCCGTCTTTCCAAAAAGGATGCGGAAAAGGCGCGGAGGGAGAATGACGAAAGCAACAGCATTAAGAATCAGCGGGATCTGATTCACGAGTATATTGACCGGCACCCGGATCTGACGCTCTGTATGGAGGGCTATGACGACAATTATACCGGGACCAACTTTGACCGTCCGCATTTTCAGGAGATGATCCAGGCGGTGGAGGCGGGAAAAGTGAACTGCATCATCGTAAAGGATCTTTCCAGGTTCGGCCGGGAACACTTGGACGCTGGAAAATATATTCTGAGACTGTTTCCCGCTCTGGGCATCCGGTTTATCGCCATCACAGATGGCTATGACAGCGCCCGCCAGGACGCTTCTTCTCATATGCTCGTTTCGTTCAAAAATTTAATGAACGATAACTATTGCCGGGATGCGTCCATCAAAATCCGCAGCCATCTGGATGTTCGGCGCCGCAACGGAAAGTTTATCGGCTCCTTTGCGGCCTACGGCTATTTTAAGGACCCGGAGGATAAAAACCACCTGCTGATCGACGACGAAGCCGCCGCTGTGGTGCGGGACATCTTCGCGTGGAAGATCAGCGGCATGAGCAATCAGGGGATTGCTGACAAACTCAATCACCTGGGCATCCTCTCGCCCATGGAATACAAGCAGGCCAACGGTATCAAATATGGCTGCGGGTATAAGGTCCATTCCAAGGCCCTTTGGTCCTCCGTTGCCGTCCGGCGTATTTTGACCAGCGTGGTTTATCTGGGCGTTATGGAGCAGGCAAAACGGACGACCCCCAATTACAAGGTTAAACGGGAGATCCAACGCCCCCAGGGTGAGTGGATCAGGGTAGAAGGCACCCATGAGCCGATTATTTCACAGGATGATTTTGACCTGGTAGCCCGGCTCTTGCTACTGGATACCCGCTCTGCACCTGGGGAAACGGTCGTTTATCCGCTGGCGGGTCTGCTGTACTGCGGGGATTGCCACAGCAGCATGGCCCGCAAGAGTTCCATCACAGACCAGCAGACTTACCACTATTACATCTGTGGCGGATATAAGCGTGACCGCAAAAGCTGTACTACCCACTCCGTCCGTACCGTTGAACTGGAGCAGGCCGTTTTGGACGGCATCAACCTCCATATCCAGTCCGTTGCCGATCTGCGTCAGGCTCTGGAGGCCATCAGTCGCAGGCCCGCGCAGAAGCTGGAGGTCTCCAAACTGAACCGGCGTGTGGATGCGTTGCAGAAGGAAGCGGAAAAGGCAAGGGAGCTGAAAGACGCGCTGTACCGCCGGTATGCCATGGGTGAGATCGAGCTGGAAGATTTCCGGGAGTTCAAACGGATCTTTGAGCAGGACTGCCAAAAGGCGGAGCAGGCCATGGACGCGCAGCGGGCACAACTGGACGCTATTTTGAAAAGCGGTTCCCCCACAAGCCCATGGATTGACTATTTCCGGCAGTTTGGCCTGGTGGAAGAATTGACCCGGCCCATTGCCGTAAAGCTGATCGACCAGGTGCTTATTTATGAGGGCGGGCGCGTTGAAATCGTGTTCCGTTATCAGGCCGAATATGAAATGGCGCGTCAGTTCCTCTCCATTCACACCCAGGAGCGCGAATGGAAGGAGGCGATCTGACCATGGCAAGAAAAAGCAGAAAAGCGTCCATCCATGCTGTGCTTGACGGAACACCCCTACCAGTATCGGAAAGCGCCGCGCCGCAGACAGTCCTATGGAATACCGCCGGTTACGCCCGGTTGTCCATCATGGAAACCCGGGACAGGAAGGACAGCGAAGCCCTTTCCAATCAAAAGGATCTCTTGTGTGGGTATATCGGCCAAAAACAGGACCTGAAACTCTGCGGCCTGTACGCGGATAACGGAGAGACTGGGACGAACTTTGACCGTTCGGACTTCCAGCGGCTCATGGCCGATATTCAGGCTGGGAAAATTAACTGCATCGTGGTAAAGGACCTGTCCCGTTTTGGCCGCAACTATGTGGAGGCCGGGAACTATCTGGAACGTGTTTTTCCGTTTTTAGGAGTCCGCTTTATCTCCATTTCTGACGGCTACGACAGCACTGCGGCCAACGCCGGCGATATGCTGGCAATCGCGCTGAAAAATCTGGTCAATGAAGCTTATTCCATGGACATCTCCCGGAAGTCGGGAAGTGTACTGTTGGAAAAGCAGAAGCGGGGAGAGTTTATCGGGGCTTTTGCCGCCTACGGCTATCTGCGAAACCCAGAGGACCCTCATAAAATTATTGTTGACCCGGAGACAGCTCCCATTGTCCGAGAGATATTCCGCAGGAGAGCAGACGGTGAAGAAGTGCGTGCGATTATGCGCTGGCTTAATACTGAAAATATCCCGTCTCCCTGTTCATACCGCTATCAGAAAGGTATTTGTCTGGATAAAAGATACTCTGATGGGCAAGCAAAACCATGGATGCAGGGGACTTTGAAAAGAATACTGGAGAATCTTACTTATCTGGGCCATATGGTACAGGGACGGCGGCGCTCGCAGTTTTACGCCGGGATACCGGACCGGCGGCTGCCCCAGTCGGAATGGATCATCGTGGAGAATACCCATGAACCCCTCGTTGACAGGGAAACCTTTGACAGGGTGCAGGCGCTCCGGCAGGCCGACAAAGAAAAATACCATGCGAACCTGGGCAAATACGATCATTTGGGCACAGAGGAAAACATTTTTCGCGGTTTAGTCTTTTGCGGGGATTGCGGCCGTCCGATGGTGCGCTATAAAGAAGTAAGCCATGAGAAAAAGGTGTTTTATCGGTTTATCTGCCCCAATTATGCTGATTTAGTGGAACGAAGCGGATGTGCTTATAAATACCTTCCAGTGGATGATTTGAAAACTGTCCTGAGCCGGCTGATTGCCCAAGAGGTCGCTCTGGCAGCGGACGTCGCCGCCCTGTTGAGTAAGCGGAGAAGCAGCACCGTCTCCGCAGCCAGCCTGGAACTTGCCCGGGCTTCGTCTGAACGGGCGAGCCTGGATGTGCTGCGGGAACGCCTTATGCGGGATTTGCTGGCAGGTGTTTTGAGTAAAGAGGACCATGATCGCATGAAGCGGAAATACGCACAGGAAGGGCAGGAATTGGACAAGCGGATCGCACAGCTTCAAAAGGCCCAGCGCCGGGAAAAGGAGCTGTTGACCACTCGGAATCCCTGGCTTACGGTATTCCGGCAGCATACCGGGGAAATCCAGTTGACAGATAAACTGGTACATACTCTGGTTGAACGGATTACCGTATATAAAAACAACCGCGTGGAAATCTGCCTCAAATACCAGGATGAACGGGCGGCCCTTCTGGACGCGCTGGAGCAGCATGGCAAGGAGGTGAGCGCGTAAATGCGGGGCTTAGGGAAGTATATCCGGCTGTCCGATCAGGACGATGATTGCCGTCCGGGAGAAAAAACCGAGAGCAACAGCGTGGCGAATCAGCGTCTGCTTCTGGACCAGTTTATTGCCAACGATCCCGAACTGGCGGGGTGCCGCGCTCTGGAATTTCTGGATGACGGACACACAGGAACGAATTTCGACCGGCCCGGCGTGCAGGCTTTGTTTGCGGCGGTCCGTCATAGAGAGATCGACTGCATTATCGTAAAGGACCTCTCCCGTTTTGGCCGGGACAGCCTGGAAGTGGGCGAATACCTGGAAAGGGTCTTTCCGCTGCTTCAGGTGCGTTTTATTGCGGTCAACGACGGTTTTGACAGCAGGAAAAAACAGTATGGGACAGCGGGCGATCTGGACATCGGCGTGCGGAATCTAATCAACGAACTATACAGCCGAAATGTGTCTGTTAATGTACGAACCGCAAAACGGCAATACACCGCTCGCGGCGAATGTATTGCGGCATACCCTTTTTACGGCTACGTCAAAGGGGCAGAAAATCGCCGTCAGCTTGAAATTGACCCGCCTGCCGCAGATACGGTCCGCATGATTTTCCGCCTGTGGCTGGAAGGCCATTCTACGGCGGATATTGCGGAATCGCTGAACGCCCGGCAGGTCCCTTCGCCCTCCATGCGTAAGCGGCAGCTTGGCGCAAAGCGGGCAAACTGGAGCAAACTGCGGGAGGAAGTCCCCTGGACAGCATCGGCAATTCGGATTATCCTGCAAAATGAGCGATATACCGGCAAGCTGATTAGCATTCGCACAATGCGAAAAGAAATCGGCAAGCGAGAACAAGCAACAGTCCCCAAGGAGGACTGGATCGTTGTGCCTGATGCGTTTGAGGCAATTATTTCTGAGGATGATTTTCACCGGGCGCAAGCGCTTTTTCGTACTGTACCTCGGACACTGGCGACGCCGGTTAAGAAAAGTAATACCCAACCGCTGTTTTCCCGGAAAGTGTTTTGCGGTGTATGTGGATTGGGCCTGTCTCGCCAAAAAGCAAGCCGGCCATATTATCGGTGCAATGCGCCCAAGGGTCCGCTTACGGAACGGTGTAAGGCGATCCGGATTTCCGAAGAGGATTTGAAAGCGTATGTTTTGGAAGAGATTCGGAACCATGCCGCCGCTGCCTGCGTTGAAAAACCGGCTGACATAGCGGCGGATGCAGGCGCCATCCAGGATAGGATCACTGCATTGGAGCAGAAAATCGAAAAGCATTGGTCCGCGAAGAAGGACGCTTTTGTAAAGCGAAACGGCGGGCTGATTTCTCAAGCGGAGTTTGACCGTATTTCCGCAGAGAGAGGTAGGAAAATCCAGCAGCTGCGGGCAGAACTGGAATCTCTGAATCATACCGTTGCGACAGCGCGGCTGCCAGCGCCTCAAAATCCCGATAAGCTGACCGATGCTGCCGGTGCGAAGGAGCTGACCCGCGAAATAATGGATGAGTTAATTCGGTCTATTCATGTGTTTGAGGACGGACGGATAAAGACTGTGTGGAACACCCCGGAGGGCGTAGGAAAGATGGTACAGGCTCCGTTCGGAAAAGGAGAAGCAGAATGAAGGTTTTTATTTATCATCGTATAGACAGCAGCAGTCTAAATGATATGGACCGGGAGCTGATGAACTGCCATCTCAGCTGCTTGAAAAAGGCCGCAGAGCGTCATGGACATACAGTTGTGGGGATGTTTCATGATTTTGCAAACGGGCTTTCCCTCGAACGGCCTGGGCTTGGTTCCCTTCTGGATGCCGTTGATGGTAGAAGCGCTGAGGGTGTCGTGGTAAAGGACTTTTCCAGAATTGGCCGAGATGGGTTTACGGCGAAGCAGATCCAAAGGCGGCTGAGGTCGGCAGGATGCCGCGTCTTTGTCGAAGGTGATTTCCGCAGGAAAGGATGTGACTGAGTGGGATCTCTGTGCTATATGTGTCCGCAGTGGAATGACTGGCTGGGGCGATGTGACGCTCCATTCTGGTGCCCCGATAAAGAGGCCGTCAACGCTTCTTACGATACATTTTTTTCAGAGGATCTGATTCCTGATTCTGAAAGCGGTAACTTTACTATATGAAACCATAAAAATTTGTCAAATTTTTTGTTGTTTCCCTCTTGACACTTTCAGATGACGGCGTTTCTGGAACCCGCTTCGACCGGCCCGGTTTTATGGCGATGATGGAGGAAGTCGAGGACGGCAATGTGGAGGCCATCATCGTCAAGGATATGTCCAGAATGGGCCGGGACTATCTGAAAGTCGGTCAGGTGATGGAAATTCTTCGCCAGCGGGGAGTGCGGCTAATTGCCATTAACGACAATGTAGACACCGAAAAAGGGGACAATGACATGACCCCATTCTTGAATATTATGTACGAATTTTACGCCCGTGACACGAGCCGTAAAATCAAATCGGTATTCAAGGCCAAGGGCATGACAGGCAAGCACCTGACAGGGACGGTGATTTATGGCTATCTGTGGGATGAAAAGCGGGAAAATTGGCTGGTGGATGAAGAAGCTGCCGCTGTAGTCCAGCGCATTTTCGCCATGACGTTGGAGGGCTACGGCCCCTATCAAATCGCCACCCGGCTGGCCGCTGACAAAATCGAAATCCCCGCCGTTCATCTTGCCCGCCACGGCGAGGGTGTGAACAAAAACAAGGTGTTCAACGATATTTACAGATGGAGCACGTCCACTGTTGTTGAAATCTTAAAAAAACAGGAGTATTTAGGCCACACCATCAATTTCAAGACCCGCAAGCATTTCAAGGACAAGAAAAGCCACTATGTCGATGTGAACCGCCCCCGTAAAAACGGACAATAGACAAAAGCCCCCTGATGTAGGAAAATAGGACTACATCAGGGGGTGAACTATATGGCAAGGAGATACACGCATGTACAGGAGCTATTACCAGAAATAAAGGCAATGTTGTCAGAAGGAAGAAGCCAACGGGAAATAGCGGAGCATTTGGGGTTAAGAGATAAAAATGTGGTAAAGGACCTATTAAAACGAGAAAGGCGAAAAGAACGAAAGATAAAAGCTGGGCTTAAGCTGCGCCCGAAAGGAAGGCCACGGAAAAGAGCGGAAGCAGTGGATATCGTGGCAGAGCAGGCGTATGAAATCAAACGGTTGAAAATGGACAATGAA
>CAJTUD010000013.1 GCA_910579725.1 uncultured Oscillospiraceae bacterium
CAACAATATGAGGGTCAGCGTTCGGATGCGGATGGAGAAAGGGATCTTCGTCCCTCCCTCCACTCCCTACGGCTACCGGCTGGCGGGACGGGAGCTGGAGATCGTCCCCGAGGAGGCGGAGATCGTCCGGTATATCTACAACGCCTACCTCAAGGGCCAGGGGACGGCGGATATCGCCCATGAGCTGAATGAGCTGGGGGCTATCCGGGGCCATGGCCGGGAGGGATGGCATCCAAACACGGTGCAGTACATCCTGACCAACGTCTCCTACACCGGCGATATGCTCTGGCAAAAGAGCTTCGCCACCGATACCATCCCCTTCCGGCAGGTGCCGAACCGGGGACAGAAGCCCCGGTACTTCGTGGAGAACTGCCACCCGCCCATTGTGTCCAAGGAGGACTTCCAGAGGGTACAGAACCTGATGGCCCTTCGCCGGACGCAGTTCGCCGGTAACGCCTCCAAGCCGGAGGTGTCGGTCTACAGCAAACGGATTGTCTGTGGAGACTGCGGCTCCGTCTGCCGCAGGAAGGTCACCAACGGCAAGACCTACTGGGTGTGCAACCGCCATGACGACGCCAAGTCCCGCTGCCCCGTCCCCCAGGTGCCGGAGGCGGAGATCACAGCGGCCCTGCTTCGGCTCTACCACAAGCTGAAAGCGGATGGCGGCACGATTCTGCGCACCGTGCTGGAGCAGCTCCGGGAGCTGCGGGAGCGGGAACTGCGCACAAACCGCAAAATCAGCGACATCGACAAAGAGATCGCCCGTCTGTCAGAGCAGAATCTCGTACTGGTTCGACTGAAGTCGAAAGGGTACGTTGATCCTGCTCTTTATTTATCCCAGCAGGGTGAGATCGAGCAGAAGCTGAGGACGCTGAGACGGCTGCGCCGGCGCATCATGGACTCCACCAGCGAGGACACCCAGATCCAGGACACCGAGATCATGCTGGACTGCCTGGAGGACGGCCCCCAGTGGCTGGGGGAACCCAGCCAGGAGCTATTCGAGTCACTGGTCAGGCGGATCGTGATCGTCTCGGCGGACACCCTGAAATTCACCCTGCTCAACGGCCTGGAGCTGACAGAGCGGATTGGAAAGGCGGTACGGTAATGGCATGGCAGAGAAAGACCCCCTTCGGCTATATGGTGCGGGGCGGCGAAACCGTCCCCTGCCCTACGGAGGCTGACGCGGTTCAGAACATCTTCACCCGCTACCTGGCGGGGGCCTCCTTCGGCAGGATCGCGGAGGAGATGAGCAGAGGAAACATCCCCTACCACCAGCATACCAGCCAGTGGAATAAGCACATGGTCAAGCGGATTCTGGAGAATGGGAAGTATCTGGGGACAGGCGTCTACCCACGTCTCATCAGCGATGAGGAGTTCCTCGCGGCGCAAATCCAGCGGGAGGACAAAACTGACTACACGCCCTGCCCCGCTGAGCTGAATCCTATTCGGGAAAAAGCCGTGTGCGCGGTATGCGGAAGCAGAATCGCGCGGGACACCAAGTCCCATGGCCGGCCCCGCTGGGTATGCGCCAATCCAGACTGCGGAGCTATCGTCCGCACCAGCGATGAGGAGGTGCAGAAACGGGTATCCCAGCGGCTCCGTCAGCTGGCAAACACCCCTGACCTGCTGACACTGCCTCCCGCACCGGAGGCTGCCCCCTCCGCAGACGCTCTGCGCATCCAGAATGAGCTGAACGTGTGCTTCAACCGCTCGGATATCAACCCTGACTACATGAAGACGCTGATCTTCGCCGCCGCCGCAGAGCGGTACGCCGTCCTGCCGGATCTCACGCCAGTCCATGACATGGAGGCACTTCGGGAGCGCCTGGAAACCGGTCCCGTCAGTGACAGCAACCTGCGGGAACTGCTGGCAAAGGCGGTAAAGGCCATCCGCATCGGCGGACAGGATTACATAGAACTGGAACTGACCAACGGAACGATGATAGGAAAGGAGCAAACTACATGACTACACAACAGACTCCCCAGAAGCGGCGGATCACCGTCATTCCTCCCAATCCCCAGCTTACAGAGCGGGACATTCACAAGAAGCACCTCCGGGTAGCTCCCTACTGCCGGGTATCCACGGACAGCGAGGAGCAGCTCACCAGCTACAGCGCCCAGATCGCCTACTACACCGAGAAGATCGCCGCCACACCGGAGTGGACTATGGTCCGCCTGTACGCTGACGAGGGCATCACAGGCACGTCCATGAAGCGGCGCAAGGAGTTTTTGAAGATGCTCCGGGACTGCGACCGGGGTAAAATTGACCTCATCATTACCAAATCGGTGTCCCGCTTCGGACGCAACACCCTGGACGGTCTGGACACCGTCCGCAAGCTGAAGCGGAAGGGAATCGGCGTCTTCTTTGAGAAGGAAAACACAAATACCCTTTATATGGATAACGAGATGATCCTCACCTTTATGATGAGTCAGGCCCAGGCAGAGAGCGAATCCCTCAGCGGCAGCGTCAAGTGGGGCCACCGGAAGAACTTCAAGGACGGCAAGGTCTACTACCACTACGCCAGCTTTCTCGGCTACCGCAAGGGGCCGGACGGCCTGCCGGAGATCGACCCCGATGAGGCGGCCATCGTTCGCAGGATCTTCGCCCGATACCTGCTGGGCCAGAGCGTCCACCAGATCTGCCGCGACCTGATGTCGGACGGCGTCAAGACCGCCCAGGGCAGTGATTCCTGGCATGACAGCGTGGTGAGGAAAATGCTGCAAAACGAAAAATACATCGGGGACGCCCTGCTCCAGAAGACCTTCATGGCGGACCTCTTCACCCATGAGCAGAGGAAGAATATGGGGGAGCTGCCCCAATACTACGTCCACGAGTGCCACCCCGCCATCATCGACCGGGACACCTTCCAGCGGGTGCAGGAGGAGCTGGCCCGGCGCTCCAGCCTGCGAAAGACCTCCTCCAAGACCAAGACGGAGCTGGGTAAATACTGCGGCAAGTACGTTCTCAGCGAACTGCTGGTCTGCGGCGAGTGCGGCAGCCCCTACCGCCGGGTGGTGTGGAGCCGGCCCGAGGGTAAGCGGATCGTCTGGCGTTGCATCAACCGCCTGGAACACGGAAAGAAGATCTGCAAGAAGTCCCCCACCTGGAACGAGGCGGATATCCACGCCGCTGTGACCGCCGCCATGAACGAGCTGTTCCATGCCCAGACCGCAAGGGAGGCGCTGAAGGCCAGCATCACCGCCGCTCTCGCCGGGGAGGATGGAGAGTTGTCCCTGCCGGCGCTGGAGGCGCAGATCCGCAGCCTCACGGAGCGTCAGCTGGAGCTGTTCCAGCTGGCCGTCAGCGCCGGGCCCGACTGCCTGGAATATGACGAGGAGATCCAGCGGGTGAATATAGCGAAGACTTCCCTGATGGCGAAGAAAGCGGAACTGGAGCGTGAGGGCCGCACCGCCGCCGCATTCGACCGGAGGATGGAGGAAATCGCCAGTGAGCTGGCGCAGACGGCTGGGACCATCACGGAGTTTGACGAGGTCACCGTCCGCCAGCTGGTCAGCAACATCAAGGTAGTCAGCAAGGATACCCTGCTCATCTGCTTCAAGGATGGGACGGAGATCACGCAGACAGTGTAATAGGAGGATAAACATGGCATACCGAAAAGTATATTTCCGCATCCAAACCTATGCCTACGGCTATGACTCCGGCTGGTCAAGTGAGGCGGATGAGGCGGCGTTTGACAACGAGTGCTGCGGTCTGTTCCAACAGCTGGGGTGGACGCTCCACCCAGTCTCCAACGGGGGCTGTGATACGGTGACCAAGGACCGGCAGGATCTCTATCTGCACCCCTTCAACTTCAGCGGTGTGATGGATGAGGCGAGTATCCAGCCTCTGCAAGAGCAGCTGTCAAAAGGCAAGACCTTCCGATGCTATGCCGTCGACTGCTATGAGGAATACGCCGATCTGAGCGACGAAGAATACCGCGCCGCACTGGACGCCAAGCGGGAGGAGATCACCGCCTTCATCCTGGAACAGTGCCGGACCAAACGAACCAATCTCTACATCACCGGTTCTGTCGCACTGCATTTCGCGAAACACTTTGAGATCCACTGCCTCTGTGACAGGGACGGGTGCAATGCTGTAGGGAACCGCTTCATGTCTGAGCTGATCGATCAGCTGCTACAGGAGGGGCGGCTGGTCTCCGCAGAAACGACCCATGGCGCAGGCATCCGCACTGCCACAGCAAGAGAATTGAACGATCACAGTAAGCCCGTGGAGCAGGTCGCTGGACAGATCACCATGATATAGGAGGTGAAACTATGCTCCATATCACTGGCGACACCCACGGCGGCTTCCAACGGTTCAACACCAGAAATTTCCCTCAGCAAAAGCAGATGAACCGCAGTGACTATGTGGTCGTCACAGGAGATTTCGGGGGCGTGTGGGACAATTCCCCCAGGGAGGCATACTGGCTCAACTGGCTGGAGGAAAAGCCGTTTACCACCCTCTTTGTGGACGGAAACCACGAAAATTTCGATAGGCTCAGTGAACTTCCCGTCCACCAGTGGCAGGGAGGGAAAGTCCACTATGTTCGCCCCCATGTGCTCCACCTGATGCGCGGGCAGGTATTTGAGATCGATGGAATCACCTTCTTCGCCATGGGCGGCGCTGCCTCCCACGATATCCAGGACGGCATCCTCGATCCGGCGTCCCCCGGCTTCGAGCAGGAATACTGGTTCAAGCGCCGGACACGGCAGATGTTCCGGGTAAAGGGCATCTCTTGGTGGCCCCAGGAGATGCCCTCTGAGGAGGAATACGAGGAGGCAGTCAGGAACCTGGAAAGGGTCAACTGGAGGGTGGACTGCATCCTGACCCACTGCGCCCCCACCAGCATCCAGCAGAAGCTGGATCGAAACTACACCTCTGACCGGCTGACGGACTTCCTCCAGATGGTCAAGCGGCGGTGCCAATTCGATTACTGGTTCCTGGGTCACTACCATCGGAACTGTGTGGTGGATGACCGCTTCATCATCCAATGGGAACAGATGGTGGAACTGCAATGGGAGTAACAGCGACATGACCTGATACCGCTAAGGCGCAAGCCCTCGGAAGAATTGAATCCGAGGGCTTGCTCGTTGGCGATTTCAAATCCCAGAGAATAAAAACAGGCGCACCTGCGCCGGAAAGGAGAAGTCAGAATGAACGTCAGAAAGCCTGTTGACTACAGCGCCATGTTTGCGGTGCTGGATACCCTAATGGCGACGGACCTGCCGCAGATGGAACTGCACTGCGAGATTGGCCGGTTGGTCAGCGGCAGGACAGAGAAAGGCGCCGCTGTTGCCGCGGCGGAGTATTTGTGCGCTGCATACCCTGACGCCACTGGCTTCTCTCCCCGGAACCTGCGCCGGATGCGGGAGTTCTACCGCACCTATGAGAGCGTACCGGAGGTGCTGGCTGAGGCCATGACCATCGGCTGGACACAGAATGTGGTCATCCTGGAGGCGGAATTGTCCATCCAAGAGCGGGCGTGGTATATCCGGGCCGCTGGACAGTTTGGCTGGTCGAAGCTGGAACTCCAGCAGAGAATCGTGGATCATGCTCATCTGGAAATCGTCCTCGACTTTGCGGATGAAGTGTGCTATACTGAAGAAAACACCGCCAGCATGGAGTGTATAGCCAATGACAAAGATCCTGTTTGTGTGCCATGGAAACATCTGCCGCAGCCCAATGGCCGAGTTCGTGATGAAAGACCTGGTAAAGAAAGCGGGGCTGGAGTCGGAATTCCTCATCGAGTCCGCAGCCACCAGCACCGAGGAGATCGGCAACCCAGTCTACCCTCCGGCCCGCCGCAAGCTGGCCGAGCATGGTATCGACTGCGCTGGCAAAACAGCCCGCCAGTTGAGGAACGAGGACTACGAGCGGTACGACCTCCTGATTGGAATGGATCGGGCCAATCTGCGAAATATGCACCGCATCTGCGGTGGCGATTTCGATGGCAAGCTGCATCTGCTGATGGAGTTTACCGACTGCCCCGGCGATGTAGCCGATCCTTGGTATACGGGTGACTTCGAAACTACCTGGCAGGATGTGTCAGTTGGGTGCAGCCGGTTGCTGGGTTGGCTCATAAGCCGGGATCAGAGCGGGGAGATCGTAAAATGAGCGAGCGGATAAAAAAACAGAAAGATAACATCACAATTCGCTCCAGTGCCGCTGAATATCTTACTTTTGTAGCGTCCACAGGCGATAGCGCAGAAAGCATCGAAATGCGTTACGAGGATGAAAATATCTGGCTTACACAAAAGATGATGGCGGAGCTGTACAATGTAGATGTACGAACCATCAATTACCACATCGGCAAGGTGTTCGAGGATTCCGAGTTAGAGGAGAGGTCAACTATCCGAAAATTTCGGATAGTTCAATCTGAGGGGAACCGTCAGATCAGCCGCGAGGTAAATCACTATAATTTGCAAATGATTATTGCCGTGGGCTTCAAAGTGAACAATGAACGTGCTGTTCAGTTCCGTAAATGGGCCAACGCCATTGTGAAGGACTACACGATCAAGGGCTGGGTCATGGACGAGGAACGGCTGAAAAATGGCGGTACCGTTCTGACAGAGAAATATTTTGAGGAACAGCTGGAAAAAATCCGGGAGATACGGCTGTCTGAGCGGAAATTCTATCAGAAAATCACCGACATCTATGCCACAGCTCTTGACTATGACAGAACGGCAAAAACGACTAAGGATTTTTTCGCAAAAGTCCAGAATAAGATGCATTTTGCTGTTCATGGACATACCGCCGCTGAAGTGATATACTATCGGGCTGATGCGGACCAGCCGCATATGGGTCTGACCTCCTGGAAAGAAGCGCCTCTTGGCAAGATTATGAAAAGCGATGTATCTATTGCCAAAAACTATCTGACAGAGGATGAATTGTATTCATTGGAACGTATCGTGTCCGCCTATCTTGATCTGGCAGAAGACCGGGCGCGGCGGCGTATTCCCATGACAATGGAGGATTGGGCAAAGCGGCTGGACATTTTCCTGATGGCCGATGACCGGGAAATCCTGACGAATGCTGGAACAATCACTGCCGAGATTGCAAAAGCTCATGCCGAAAGTGAATTTGAGAAGTATCGGATCATTCAGGACAGATTATATGAGAGCGACTACGACCGCTTTCTTGCTATGGAACAAGGTGCGGCCTCCGATGAGGATGGGCAATCCGGTCAAGGGATGACATTGCTTTGAAATATGAAAAATCGATTTTGCCGCCTTAGTCCAAATTATAAGATGCGCCTTGAGCGGTCTGCTATAAGGAAAGTGACACCCGCTGAAAAGAATTTCTTTTTGGCGGGTGTTTCTTTGTAATGAACTCGGCAACAAATTGGAAGACGGCAAGGAGACCATAATGAACAGGAAATGTGAAATACTGGACTTAAAATACAATTTTGGAGATGTGGAACAGCATCTTTTTCCTGTCGTACTGTTTGGCGACTGCGACGTTGTTTTGATCGATTGTGGATATCCCGGTTCGCTGGATCTGCTGGAGGAACAGCTGCGTAAACATAACATTCAGCCGGAAGAGCTGACAAGGCTGATCTTGACCCACCAGGACGACGATCATATGGGAGCCGCCGCCGAACCGAAAGAAGCATATCCGTTGATTAAAATCACTGCTTCCCGCCTTGAAGCTCCGTATATTTCCGGAAAACTTAAAAATCTCCGGCTTCAGCAGAGTGAAGCGCTTCAGAATAAACTTCCAGAAGATCAAAAAGCATTTGGAGAACAATTTTGTGCCCGATATAGGCATCTGAGGACTGTGCCGGTCGATGAGCAATTATTTTCCAGGGAACGGTTTGATTGGGGCGGGGGCTGTGAAATTATTGAATCACCCGGACATACGCCGGGCCATATATCCATCCGGTCGCTGGACAATGAATATATGATAACCGGAGATGCTGCTGTTGTCGATAAAAATAAACTGATGATTGCAAATCCGGAATATTGTCTTGATCTTGCAGCGGCAAATCGTTCTCTTGAAATGATTATTCAGTATCATTGCCATCAATATATCTGTTACCATGGCGGGATTCTGCGGAAGTAAATTTCCGTTTACTTCTCTCTTTCTGTTTTTGCAATTTGATGAATAATCTCAGAAAAACCTTCCGAATCCGATTCTAATAAGCCATGGGTCATATTTTTCATCAAAAACATTTGTTTGCGCGGTGCATTTACTGCTTCAAAATATCCTCGTGCCAATTTGTAGTTTGTTTGATAGTCCTTATCTCCATTTATATTGTAGAATGGCATTTCATAATCAACTCTATCTTTCAAAGAAAACGAAGCAAATTCCTCCGAAGCAAAAAAATCCAAATATACACTCGTATCTCTCTTAAAATAATTTATCCAATCCGTAACAGAATAGTTCGGATTAAATATTATTGTTGCAACCAAATTGTAATCAGAACCATTCACCATCATGTCATAGCCATACTTTTGCATAATTATATTTTTTGCGCTAATATGTTCCATGGTAATCTTGTCAGGTGTTAATTGATTTACTAAGTTCAGGGTTTCCTCGTCACCCTCTGCCCACAATATGGCTTCCTGCCTGAACGCCTCCTCATTTTCCAAGTAATCGACAAGCTGTCCTGTTCCAATAAAGCACTCATAGTATTCTGGGTATTCAAGTACCAGATTAGCTCCGAAAACAGATCCCCAGGAATGTCCAAGAACTGTAATCTTATCTTTCAAAAGGTAATCCATTAGGAACTCAGTTACTTCTTTTCCATCTGTCATGAATAATTCTCGTGTCAGCACGATATCATTCTGCTCTGCATCATAGCTTTTCCCACAATTGCGCTGGTCCCATGTTACTACAGTATATACATCCGCCCATTTCCTCGTAAACACATAATCAATATCGCTTGTTGCCGAGCCTGGTCCGCCATGTAAATACAGCAAGACAGGATTATCTGTGTCCTCCCCATAAATATTTATCCATTGCTTTGTGCCATTAACATCTATATACATTGACTCATTAATACCACCATCCGGAGTTTTGCTGTAAATTGCTTTCCCTATCGCTCTAACTAAAAAGAATATCACAAGCAATACCAAAACAACACGTGCTATCCATTTTATTATTTGGAATATCGTGCATTTTTTCTTCACTTTCATGTCCCTCATAACTCCCGATTTGTCGATTACTAGCATAGCACATTTTCTCGTCGTAAGCAATCGGCTTTTATGTCCGTTCCGCCTATCCAGCTCCCCCTGATTATTGCAATAGCTGGCGGGTTTCTTTACTCACTTTTGCCGCAAATGAACCGCCACCCAAATACATATTACATTTTATGACACTTTCCTTAAACGTGTTATAGCGGGATACATAATAAAAGGAGACAAGAGTTTGCCTCTGCTGTTCTGATAAAACTGCACTTTTCAAATTTCACACCTCTCATTTTCTCATTTCCGCGCAGACAGCCCGCCTCGGGATTTCCCGGGGTGGGCTGTCTGTGTAAATGCTGGAAAATCAGAATGCGCCCTGCTCCATCATGGCCTCGGCCACTTTCTTGAAGCCCGCCAGATTGGCCCCGGCTACCAAGTTGTAGCCCAAGCCGTACTCCTCCGCGGCCTCCACGGACACCTTGTGAATGTTCTTCATGATGCCCTTCAGCTTCTCGTCCACTTCCTCAGCGGACCAAACCAGCCGCTCGCTGTTCTGACTCATCTCCAAGGCGGAGACTGCCACGCCGCCAGCGTTGACAGCCTTGGAAGGAGCCACAATCATGCCGGGCTGCTGCATCAGATAGAACAGCGCATCGTTGGTGGTGGGCATATTGGCCACCTCAATATAGTACTTCACACCGTTGGCCACGATCTGCTTGGCATGCTCCATATGTACGTCGTTCTGCATGGCGGAGGGCATAATCACATCGGCCTTTACGCCCCAGGGCTTCTCACCGGGATGGAACTCCACGCCGAACTTGTCGGCATAATCCTGCACCTTGTTCCGGCCGGAGTTGCGCATCGTTACCAGATAGTCGATCTTTTCCTGAGAGGAGGACACGCCGTCGGGATCGTAGACGTACCCGTCGGGGCCGGACAGCGTCACCACCTTTGCTCCCAGATGGCTGGCCTTCTTGCAGATGCCCCAGGTCACATTGCCGAAACCGGCGCAGGCAATGGTCTTTCCCTTAATGTCCTCGCCCTCGTGGTTAAGGACCTCCTGAAGGTAATACATGGCTCCGTAGCCAGTGGCCTCAGGCCGGGTGAGACTGCCGCCATAGCTGAAGCCCTTGCCGGTAAGCACACCGTTTTCAAAGGTACCTTTCAGCCGCCGGTACTGGCCGTACAGGTAGCCGATCTCCCGGCCGCCTACGCCCATATCTCCGGCGGGCACGTCGATATCAGGCCCGATGTAGCGGTACAAAGCGGTCATGAAGCTCTGGCAGAAGCGCATAACCTCCCCCTCGGATTTCCCGGCGGGATCAAAGTCGGAGCCGCCCTTGCCGCCGCCGATGGGCAGGCCGGTAAGACTGTTCTTGAAAATCTGCTCAAAGCCCAGGAACTTGATGATGCCGGGATACACGTTCTTCTGGAATCTCAGTCCGCCCTTGTAAGGGCCGATGGCACCGTTGAACTGGCAGCGGTAGCCGATATTGGTATGATAATTGCCATTGTCGTCCATCCACACAACCCGGAAGGTGAACATCCGCTCGGGCTCCACCATGCGGCCCAGCAGATCCATTTTTTCATATTCGGGGTGTTTGTCCACCATGGGAGCGATGGAAGTCAGAACCTCCTCCACAGTCTGTACGAACTCCGGTTCGTTGCCATGCCTCTGCTTGACGTTCTCGATCACGCTTGCGACGTAGGCATTCATAGAATTGTATCCTCCTCAATTTTTCAGAGCGGGCAGGATAATCGCCCCGCCCGTACTCCATCTACCGCACATACTAACACGTTTTCCAGAAAAAAACAACCGCAATCTTTGTGAAAACCCCTGTACTAAATGTGGAAGTTTTGCTCCCATTTTTGTGCAGAATAGACATCCCCGTCTCCTTGCCGGCAGCCGCCGGGGAGACGGGGATGTTCTCTGATTTTCATGCCGCTGCACAGTGAAAAGCGCAGTGCCGTTTCCTGCGTACCGTCTGCCGCTCTGCGGAAATTCTGAGACAGCAGCGGTTTCATACCCTTTCTGATCCTCTTTCACCCGGTGGGAAAATTCGGTTCGCCGACGCAAACTTCTTCCCGCCAGCCGTCAGCTCCGGCTGAAGTACCCTTCTTTTTTCAGAAGCTCCAATACCTGCGCTTCCCGCTCAAGCATGATCTGGTCCTTCGGCCCGTGGCTTACATTCCTGTTTACAAAAATCGCCTTGCCAGGCTCCACGTACTCCAAGGTGAATTCTTCGTCCCTTTCGTAATCATCCAAAGCCTGGGACTGTATGCTTTCTTCAACATCACAGAGATAGTAGTAGTTGTCCTGTACAAAGTAGTCCGTATCGTCATATTCGCTTTTTTGAATCCGATGAACATAGCCGTACTCTCTGACAGATTCAGGAATGACAATCAGACCGGCTTCCTCCCGTGTCTCTCTAATCATCGCATGCTCGTTGCTCTCATTCTTTTCTATGCCACCGCCAGGAAACTTGTAGTAGTCGTACTTGAGACTGTGCACCATGGCAACCAGACCGTTTTTAATGTGAATGCACCGAGCGGAGTGACGTATAAACGCACGACCGTTCCGGTCATAGTCTTTCGTGTCTATCTGAAATAGCAGCCGCACTGTTCAGCCCCCCAAGGATAATTCCAAAATTGTACCGCCTGATTCAGGCCGTTTTTACTTGCCGGCGGCAGCCGAAAAGCAGGGCGCGTATGACTTCTCTCCACCATGCGCAACATTTTTCCTGCGGCATCCCTGAAAATATATCAGCAAAGCGTCGCATAGAGAACCGCCTTGATGGTGTGCATCCGGTTTTCCGCTTCGTCAAACACCACGGACCGGGGTGATTCAAACACCTCGTCCGTCACCTCCATCTCGGGAATGCCGAACTTCTCCGCTATCTGCGCTCCGATGGTAGTCCTGGTATCGTGGAAGGAGGGCAGGCAATGCATGAAAATGGCCTCCGGCTTCGCTCGCTCCATGGCGGCGGCATTGACCTGATAGGGCTTCAGCAGCCGGATTCGTTCCTCCCAGACCTCCTCCGGCTCCCCCATGGAGACCCAGATATCAGTATAGACTACGTCCGCACCCCTGGTCCCGGCTTCCGCATCCTCGGTAAGCGTAACGGAGCCGTGATTTTCCGCTGCGATGGCCTTGGCCGCCTCCACCAGCTCTGAAGCAGGAAACAACGCTTTGGGTGCGCAGGCGGTGAAGTGAAGTCCCATTTTGGCGCAGGCGATCATCAGGGAATTGCCCATATTGTTTCTGGCATCTCCCATATAGGTGAACTTCAGCCCCTTCAGTCTCCCCAGCTTCTCCTCCATGGTCAGCAGATCCGCCAGCATCTGAGTGGGATGGAACTGATCTGTCAGCCCGTTCCACACCGGCACTCCGGCAAATCTCGCCAGCTCCTCCACCAGCTCCTGGCTGAATCCCCGGTACTCAATGCCATCGTACATCCTGCCCAGCACCCGGGCGGTGTCAGCAATGGACTCTTTCTTTCCCATCTGAGAGCTGCCGGGATCCAGATATGTGACTCCCATGCCCAGATCATGCCCCGCCACTTCAAAAGAGCATCTGGTCCGGGTGGAGGTTTTCTCAAACAGGAGAACAATATTTTTCCCCTCCAGATACCGGTGAGGCGTCCCCCCGCGTTTCATGTCCTTGAAATTTTTCGCCAGATCCAGCAGGTATCTGATTTCCGCTGGAGAGTAGTCCCGCAGCTTTAAAAAATGTCTTCCTCTGATGTTTACAGGCATAGTCACCCTTCCTTCCGTCCTCCGCGGCCCGCCGGGCCGCGCTTCTCATCCGGCCGCCCGAGGGGAAAAGAGATTTCCTCCTCCAGACCGGGCAGCTCTCCGAAAAATGTACGCCAGACCGCTCCCTCCGGTATCGCGCGGAAGGCCGCCGGCCCTCCCTCCGGGTGGGGAAACGACAGGAACACGCTCCACAGAGCCATCTCCCCTACCCCGCCGCCATACCGGCCATCTCCAACCAGAGGCATTCCCCTTCCGGCAAATTGAACCCGGATCTGGTGGGTGCGGCCCGTATGGAGGCGCACCAGAACCAGGGACAGCCCATCCTTCTCCGCCAGAACCCGGTAGTCCAGACTGGCTTCCTTCACGCCGCCCCGCATTCTCTTTACAAGAAAGCTCTTGTTCCTGACCTTGTCATGGAGCAGCAGGTCCGTCCAGGTCCCCTCCCGCTCCTCCAGCCGGCCCCTGACGATGCAGAGGTACCGCTTTTCAAACGCGCCCCCGGCCATAGCGGCGGACAGCGCCCCGGCGGCCCGGCTGGTTTTGGCGCAGACCATCACGCCTCCCGCCTCCCGGTCCAGCCGGTGAACAGGATAGATCCCGCATCCCAGTTGCTCCCGCAGCATCGCGGGCAGCGTCTCCCCGGGGCCGTCCTGACTGAGCACACCCGGCGGCTTGACGCACACCGCCAGGAGCCGGTCCTGAAACAGAACCGGGATCATTTCATCACTTGGGCCATGATATCCAGCCCCCTGTCAATCTCCTCCCTGGTAATCACCAGCGGCGGCAGCAGCCGCAGGGTGTCCTTCCCCGCCGTCAGGCAGAGGAGCCCCGCCTCCATCAGCCTGTCCTTCAGCTCCTTGTGGGTCATCCCCTGAATGCCCACGCCGGTCATCAACCCCATGCCCCGGATGCCGGACACGCAGGGACTGTTCAGCGCCGTGATACCGTTCCGGAGGTACTGCCCCTTTTCCTTCACCTGATCCAGAAACTCCTCTGTCAGCGTATCCATCACCACATTCGCAGCAGCGGCGGACATGGGGTTTCCGCCGAAGGTACTGCCGTGATCTCCCGCCCGGAGGACGTTCCGGCACTTCTCGTTGGTCAGGAAGCCGCCGAAGGGCAGTCCTCCGGCAATGCCCTTGGCGAATGTCACCACATCCGGCTGTATGCCGAACTGCTGGTAAGCAAACAGGGTTCCCGTCCGGCCGATTCCGGTCTGGACCTCATCCACCAGCAGCAGCCAGTCCCTCTGCGCACACAGTTTTGCTACTTCCAGAACATAGTCCTTTTCCAGAGGATTCACACCGCCTTCGCCCTGAATGAGCTCCATCATCACGCCGCACACATCATCCCCGGCGGCCTCCAGGAGACTGTCCATCCGATTGGCCTCCGCATAACGGAAGCCCTCGGTAAAGGGGAAGAAGAACTCGTGGAAGTGGTCCTGGCCGGTGGCCTTCAAGGTGGTGATGGTCCGCCCGTGGAAGGAATTTTTCAGCGTAATAATGGTGGACCGGCCCTTTCCATACTTCTCATAGGAGTATTTCCGGGCAGTTTTAATCATGCCCTCGTTGGCCTCGGCCCCGGAGTTTCCAAAGAAGGCTGCGGCCATTCCAGCCGCCGGAACCAGCTTGGAAGCCAGAAGTGCGTAGGGCTCCGTATAGAAGAGGTTGGAGATGTGCCCCACCTTCATGGCCTGATCATAGATGGCCCGAGCCCATTTTTCGTTGGCGTATCCCAGGGAACACACACCGATTCCGGAGGTGAAGTCAATATATTTCTTCCCCTCTGTGTCCCAGAGGGTGGCTCCCTCGCCGCGGTCAATGGCGACCTGATTTCTCCCATAGGTCTGGAGGACGTAGCCCTCATCCAGGGCCTTGATCTCATTGAAATTCATAGATGACACTCCTGTTGATTTCGATATATGGTACTCTGTCGCCCGGAGGGCGGTAAACGCGGAATTTTTTAATGAATATCCTACCAGATCATCGTCCCGATCCCCGCGTGCGACAAGACCTCAATCAGGATCGAATGCGGAATCCTCCCATCGAGAATATGCGTCCTGCGAACGCCATTTCCGACGGCATCCACACAGCACTCCACCTTGGGAATCATACCGCCGGAGATGATCCCCTCTCCTACCAGCTCCGGAACCTCCGGCAGCCTGACCTGAGAAATCAGTGTATTCTCGTCCTCCTTATTCCGCAGCAGTCCCCGGATATCGGTGAGCAGAATCAGCTTTTCCGCTCCTACCGCAACAGCAATTCTGGCTGCAGCGGTATCGGCGTTCACGTTGTAGCTGGTTTCCGCGTCCACCCCCTGAGCCACCGTGGAGATTACAGGAATAAACCCGTCGGCAATGGCGTCCCGAATGACCTTGGGATTGACCTCCGTAATGTCTCCCACCAGACCATAATCCACTCCGTTCTCCTGCCGCCGCACCGCCTTGAGCATTCCGCCATCCAAGCCGCACAGGCCCACCGCCTGTCCGCCCGCCCGGTTCAGTGTCGCCACCAGATTCTTGTTCACCTTCCCGCACAGCACCATCTGTACGGCCTCCATGGTCTCCTCGTCGGTATATCGCAGACCGTTGACAAAACGGCTCTCCTTGCCTGTCTTCTTCAGCAGCTCATTGATCTCCGGCCCACCGCCGTGGACTACCACCACGTGAATGCCCACTAACCGCAGCAGAATAATATCGCTGATGACCGCCTTGCGCAGATCCTCGGAAATCATGGCGTTGCCGCCGTATTTAATGACAATAGTCTTGTCATAATACCGCTGGATATAAGGCAGCGCCTCCACCAGCACCTGCGCCCGGTCGCTGTGATTGAGATTCATTGTTTCCACGTCTCCTTTCCCGGCAACCGGAGTTGCCACATTCCGGAACATGTGTTTCGTAAAAAATATTTTTATGTCCGGTAATCTCCGTTGATCTTGATATAGTCATAGGTGATATCGCAGCCCCAGCAGGTGCAGGACTCGCTGCCTTCGGCCATGGCGATTTCAATATCCACCTCGTCCTCCGAGAGAATCTTCCTGGCCAGCTCCTCGTCGAAATCCAGCCCCCGGCCGTTCCGGCAGACCAGAATCTCCCCTCCTCCGGAGGCAAAGGAAACATCCACCTTCTCCGGATCAAACTTCTCTCCGGAATATCCCATGGCGCACAGCACCCGGCCCCAGTTGGCGTCACAGCCGAAGATGGCCGCTTTGGTCAGTGTGGAGGAAATGACGGACTTCGATATGGTCTCCGCCTGCTCCTCGGTGGCCGCACCCTGGACGGTGCAGGTGATCAGGTGTCTGGCCCCTTCACCGTCCCTGGCCATGGACCGGGCCAGCAGATAACAGATCTCGTGGAGCTTCATGACAAAATCCACATAGTGTTCGTCTGCCTCAGTGATCTCCCTGTTCCCCGCCAGACCGTTGGCCAGAATGCAGCAAGTATCGTTGGTGGAGGTATCCCCGTCCACGCTGATGCGGTTGAAGGTGGTCCTGACCACCTCCTCCAGGGCCTCCTGGAGCATTCCCTGGGAAATGGCGCAGTCGGTGGTGATAAAACAGAGCATGGTGCCCATGTTGGGGTGAATCATACCGCTGCCCTTGGCGATACCGCCGATATGGATGGTTTTTCCACCAATGACGACCTGCCCGGCAAACTCCTTCTTTACCGTGTCGGTGGTCATGATGGCGTGGGCTGCGCCGTCGCTGCCTGCGGCGCTGTGCTCCAAAAGGCCGTACAGCTCCGGTATGCCGTTCTCAATCACGTCCACCTTCAGCGTCTGACCGATGACGCCGGTGGAGGCCACCAGCACTTCCTCTGGTGCGCAGCCGATGGCCCTGGCTGCTGCCGCGCACATCTTTTCCGCGTTCTCCTCGCCCTGGGGAGCGCAGGCGTTGGCATTGCCGCTGTTGGCGATAATGGCCCGGACCTTGCCATGAGTCAGGTGAGACTTGGTCACACGGATGGGAGCCGCCTTTACCACGTTCCTGGTGAACATGGCCGCCGCCGCGCAGGGTACATCGGAGACAATCAGTCCCAAATCCTTTTTGCTGGTATTGTGGGTCTTCACCCCCACGTGGAGCCCCGCCGCCCGGAACCCCTGGGCGGCGCACACGCCGCCGCTGATCGTGTTGAAATCTGTTTCCTTGCACATAGTGGCTTCTCCTATTTCACCAGCCCGGCTTCCTCCGGGAAGCCCAGCATGATATTCATATTCTGTACCGCCGCGCCAGACGCGCCCTTGCCCAGATTGTCCAAGCGGGCGGAGAGCATCACCTGCTCCCCGTTCCCGCAGACAAAAATCTGCAAATCGTTGGTCCCCGCCAGATTGTTGGAACCGATAAAACCGCAGGTAGGCGCGTCGTCCGGCCGGACCGTGACAAAGCACGACCCAGCGTAAAAATCCCGGTAGAACTGCCGCAGGCTGTCCGGACTCTGCGCGCCCGAGAGCATATCCAGATAAAGGGGCACAGTTACCACCATGCCCTGTGGGAAGTCGCAGATCATGGGCATGAATATGGGCTTTCGCGTCAGGCCGCAGAGCTGCACCATCTCCGGGAGATGCTTGTGGGAAAGCGTCACAGCATAGTGGCGGGGACTGACCAGCTCCGGTTCCCGCTCTGCCGCCTCGTACTGGGCGATGGCCTTCTTTCCGCCGCCGGTGTAGCCGGACAGGGCGTGACAGGTCAGAGGCGCGTCCGGATACAGCAGGCCCCGGCGGACCAATGGCGCAATCAGGGAAATGAAACCCGTGGCGTAGCAGCCGGGATTGGCAACGCGTCCGGCAGTGCGGATGGCCTCCCGCGCTTCTTTGCCAAGCTCCGGGAAGCCGTAAATCCAGTCGGGAGCTGTCCGGTGGGCGGTGGAGGCGTCGATGATCCGGGTAGCGGGGTTTTCCACCAGCTCTATCGCCTCCACGGCGGCCTCGTCCGGCAGGCAGAGGAAGACCACATCGGCCTCGTTCATCAGCCTTTTCCGTTCTGCGGTATCCTTGCGCTTGTCCTCGTCGATGAGCAGGAGCCGAATGTCCTCCCGATCCGCCAGCCGGTCGTAGATCTGAAGGCCGGTGGTGCCCTCCTTGCCATCGATATAAATTTTTGGTTTACTCATATACGTCACCTCATTCCTCCACTGATACGAAGCCCTGCTCACAGGACACGTTGTACAGGCCGTACCGGGTCAGCCTGTCCTCCCCGCTCTGGGACCGCCCGTCCTCAGTATCCCAGGGGTTAAAGGTGTTAACCCAGCTGACAAAGCCCTCCGGCAGGTCCTGCCGTTGGGAGCCGGGCAGATACACCAGGATTTCCTCCGCGCCGTCCAGACCATGGGGACTGGCACCGATGTAGAGGATGCCGTCCGCAGCAAGCTCTTCCCCCTCGGTTTCCTTCTGTTCAATATGTTCCAGCCTCATGGAATAGGTGAGATCATCCGCCTTCACCGGCTGGCTGAAGTTCCCGGAGAAGCGGCAGATGGAAACCATACCATTGTCCGTGTCGTGGTACATGCCGGTAAAGGAGCCGTCCGCCGCCACCTCCAGCTCAGTGGACCAGCCCCCTGCGCCGCTGGCAAAGGAGAAGCTGCGGGGAAAAATCGCCTCCGACGCAGGGACTGCGGCGGGTTCTTCTTCGTTTTCCTCAGTGGGTAGGTCTGTGGTTTCCTCTTCCGGCGGAAAGGCGGTTTCCACTGTGGATGGGGCTGCGGGTCCCTCTGCGGGTGCATCCTCCACCACAGCTGGCGCCAGAGACGAGGGGGCCTCCGGAGTTGTTTCTCTCGGTGCGCCGCAAGCAGTCAGACATAACGCCAGAGCCACCCATGTTCTCAACTTTTTTCTCAAGCCCGTGTCTCCCCCCAATGGCCGCCGATGACGGAGCTCGTTTTTGTACGATATTCATGGATAAATTGGTCGAGTTTGGATATTTGCCGGGACGTCTCCTCCACAGCGGGACCGCCGAAGCTGCTGCGCTGTCCCATGCAGGTTTCCAGGCGCAGAGCCTCGTACACGTCCTCCCCGAACAGGGGGGAGATCTTCTGGAGCTCCGGCAGGGTCAGCTCTTCCAGGAGCTTGCCATTTTCGGTGCAGTAGTAGACCAAATTTCCAACGGTGGTATAGGCATCCCGGAAGGGCATCCCCTTTCGGGTCAGATAGTCAGCACAGTCGGTGGCGTTGATAAAGCCGCCTCCAGCAGCCTGGCGCATATTCTGAGGCAACACCCGCATGGTGGCGATCATACCCGTAAACACCGGCAGGCACATTTTCACCGTGTCCACAGCGTCAAAGACCGGCTCCTTGTCCTCCTGCATGTCCTTGTTATAGGCCAGAGGCAGACCCTTCATGATGGTCAGCAGACCCATGAGATGGCCGTAAACCCGGCCGGTCTTGCCTCGAACCAGCTCGGCCACGTCAGGATTCTTCTTCTGGGGCATGATGGAGCTGCCGGTGGAATAAGCGTCGTCCAGCTCGATGAATTTGAATTCCCAGCTGCACCAGAGAATGACCTCCTCGGCAAAGCGGCTGAGATGCATCATCAAAATGGACAGACCACTTAGAAGCTCAATGGCGTAGTCCCGATCGCTGACGCCGTCCAGGCTGTTGGAGCAGGGCGCGTCGAATTCCAGAAGCTTAGCCGTCTTCCAGCGGTCAATGGGATAGGTAGCACCCGCCAGGGCGCCGCTGCCCAAAGGACAGATGTTCATCCGCTTTTTGCAGTCCCGAAGGCGGGTCATGTCCCGGCAAAGCTGCTCGCCATAGGCCAGCAGATGATGGGCAAAGGAGATAGGCTGGGCCCGCTGGAGATGGGTATAGCCGGGCATCACGGTTTCCTGATTCTGCTTGGCCTGATCCAGAATCGCCTGCTGGAGGTCCAGAATCTGTCCGGTAATCTCGTCGATTTCCCGGCGGAGCCAGAGGCGAAGGTCCACAGCGACCTGATCGTTGCGGCTGCGGGCAGTGTGAAGGCGCTTGCCGGCGGTCCCGATTTTTTCCGTCAGAAGGGCTTCCACATTCATGTGGATATCCTCATTGTCAGCGGTGAATTCGATTTTTCCGGCCTCGATATCCTTCAAAATCTCTTTCAGCCCGGCGATGATCTGGTCCTTGTCCTCCAGGGAAATGATCCCGCAGTCAGAGAGCATCGTCGCGTGGGCAATGCTGCCTTCAATGTCTTCCCTGTACAGTCTGCAATCGAACTGAATGGAAGAATTGAAGTCGTTTACTAAACTGTCCGTTTCCTTACGGAAACGGCCGCCCCATAGCTTCATCGTTATTTCCTCGTTTCTTCTTCGCCGCCTCCGGCGGCGAACGGTAAATTTTTCTATTCAATAGCCCAGGACCTGCGCGGCCTCGGACTCCGCGCGTTTGTACCGCCGGCACACCCGTGGGCTGGCCGGGACGGTCATTTGCGCCGCGCAGTCACAAATGTGGTGCGCGTGGAATCCAATGAAAGATCAGCAACAGAGCCGCCTGCGGCAATACAAAATAAAAGGGGGAACCGGGGGCATAGCCCCCGGTATGAATATTAAAGCTTCCCCTGCTCCCGATACGCCTGCACCGTATCGGGCAGACCCCAGAGATTGATAAAGCCTGTGGCGTCATTCTGATTATAGTCACTCTCCTCGAAGGTGACCAGCTTCTCGGAGTACAGGCTCTCAGGAGAGGTGACGGAAGATGTGATAATATTCCCCTTGTACAGCTTCAATTTCACCTGTCCGGTGACGTGCTCCTGGGTCTTGACGGCAAACGCCTGAAGGCACTCCCGCAGAGTAGTGAACCACTTGCCGTTATACAGCAGATCCGCAAAATCCACTGCCAGCTTACTCTTCATGTGCTTGGTATCCTTATCCAGCGTAATCATCTCCAGCACCTCGTGAGCACGATACAGAATCGTTCCGCCCGGAGTCTCATAGACGCCGCGATCCTTCATCCCTACCAGACGGTTCTCCACAATGTCCAGCAGACCGATGCCGTTGTCGCCGCCCAGCTTGTTGAGCTTGCGGATGATGTCGCTGGCCTTCATCTTCTCGCCATCAATGGCAACCGGTACACCCTTGACGAAGTCCAGAGTCACATAAGCGGGCATGTCTGGCGCCATAGCGGGTGAAACGCCCATCTCCAGGAAACCGGGCTTGTCGTACAGAGGCTCGTTGGCGGGGTCCTCCAGGTCCAAGCCCTCGTGACTCAAGTGCCACAGGTTCTTATCCTTGGAGTAGTTGGTCTCGCGGCTGATCTTCAGGGGAACGTTGTGGGCCTCGGCATAGTCGATCTCCTCGTCCCGGCCCTTGATATCCCACTCCCGCCAGGGAGCGATGATGGTCATCTCAGGAGCAAAACGCTTGATGGCCAGTTCGAAGCGAACCTGATCGTTACCCTTGCCGGTGCAGCCATGGGCAATAGCATCCGCTCCTTCCTTCCTGGCAATGTCCACCAGACGCTTGCCGATAATGGGACGGGCAAAGGCCGTACCCAGCAGATAGTCCTCGTATTTGGCCCCCATCATCATGGAGGGGACGATCACGCTGTCCACCATCTCGTCCACCAGATCCTCAATGTACAGCTTGGATGCGCCGGTCTTGATAGCTTTGGCCTCCAGGCCGTCCAACTCGTCTCCCTGGCCCACGTCAGCGGCTACGGCGATGATCTCGGGGTTGTTGTAGTTTTCCTTCAGCCAAGGAATGATGATGGAAGTGTCCAGACCACCGGAGTAGGCCAGAACAATCTTTTTGATCTCTTTTTTGCTCATAACGGAAATGTCCTCCTGTGTTTATTTGTGTATAATTAAATTTGTATATATATTATATCTACACGGTTATTTATGCAATACAAAGTTTTTATGAATTACTGGAAGTTGCTGGGGTTGTCCTTGTGCAATTTACCGGAAAATTTTTCTTTACAAAGGGGAAAGTTTGCTTTCTGTCCCCCGATCCGACGGATCAACGCTGCTTTCAGATAGAATAATATTCAATTTATACTGCATAAACATAAAATAGAGCTGACGGGACAGATATTGGGTGTCCAGATGCAATTGTTAAATTGACGGGGCAGAACGGGGCAGATAGGAATTATATGGGACAAAGTGTCCAAATAACCAGGAAAAATTTAGTGGGAATGTGCATGGTTAATAGGAATCGGGTTTGGTATAATCAACACAATGCATACCCCCACCGGCCTGCCGCGGCCAGCGGCGGCCCATTATTACAGGAGGTACATCCCCATGAAAAAAAATTTCAAGGACCCCAAAAATGCAGAGTACACCAGCCCCTATGAGTTTCGCGGGAAAATTCCTCTGCCCCAGGCCATCCCTCTTGGCTTGCAGCATGTGCTCGCCATGTTTGTGGGCAACTTGACGCCGCTGATGATTATCTGCGGCATCTGCGGCATTACCGCCGGCGATCCGGATCTCTATGTTACCCTTCTGCAAAACGCTATGCTGGCGGCAGGCGTCATTACCCTGATCCAACTGTGGTCTATCGGCCCCATCGGCGGTCAGGTGCCTGTGATCATGGGCACCAGCTCCGGCTTTTTGGGGGTGATGAAGGGCGTGGCCGCCAGTATGGGCGGCGGCGTGGTAGCCTACAGCGCCATTATCGGCGCCGCTATGGTGGGAGGATTATGCGAAGCCATACTGGGCTTCTTTATCAAGCCGCTGAGAAAATTCTTTCCGCCGGTAGTCACCGGTACGGTGGTGCTGGCCATTGGACTGAGCCTCATCAGCGTGGGCGTAAACTCCTTCGCTGGCGGCAGCGGTGCAAAGGACTTCGGCTCCCTGCCCAATCTGCTGCTGGGCCTGCTGGTACTGGTTGTGATCGTGGCCCTCAAGCATTTCACCAAGGGCATCACCTCCACCTCCTGCATTCTCTGCGGGATTATCGTAGGCTACATCGCCGCCTCCATTATGGGACTAGTGATGCCACACGCGCTGACTGACTCGGAGGGCGCGGCATACACCGCCTCCTGGTATGTCAATTGGGGCCGGATCGCCGAAGCGGACTGGTTCTCTGTGCCGAGAATTCTGCCGGTGAAGCCATCCTTCAATCTCCACGCCATCCTCTCCATCCTCATTATGTTCCTGGTGACGGCGGTGGAAACCATCGGCGATATCTCCGGGTGCATCGAGGGCGGCATGGGCCGGGAGGCCACCGCCAAAGAGCTGTCCGGCGGCGTGGTCTGCGACGGCGTGGGCTCCTTCATCTCCGCGCTGTTCAGCTCCCTGCCCACTACCTCCTTCTCTCAGAACGTGGGGCTTGTCACTATGACCAAGGTGGTTAACCGGATGGCACTGACTTGCGGGGCGGTGTTCCTGGTGCTGGCAGGGCTGTCTCCCAAGCTGGCGGCGGTGATCTCCATCATGCCCCAGAGCGTTCTGGGCGGCGCGGCGGTGATGATGTTTGCCTCTATCGCCGTTTCGGGCATCAAGCTGCTGACCAAATACGGCATCACCAACCGGGTTGTTACCATCGTCTCTATCGCCATGGGTCTGGGCTTCGGCCTGGGAGCCACCAGCGGTGCGCTGGCAGGCCTGCCAGAGGCAGTGCAGCTGATCTTCGGCGGTTCCGGCATCGTCCCCGCCGCCGTTCTGGCAATCATCCTGAATCTTCTGATTCCCAAGGAGCAGGAGGATCTGGACCACGAGGCGCGGGCAAACGGTACGCCGGCGTAATCACAGGACTGCAAAGCTCCCGGAAGCCGGTGCTTCCGGGAGTTATTTGCATGGGCATAGTCCAATTATTGTTTTTTCTTTAAATTGATAAAATACCTCTTGACAAGATGCACTGTGCGTTGTATAGTATTGTGCGAAAGGGGGCATGATTGTGATCGACCCACAATTGAAGCGAGGACTGCTGGATGTCTGCGTGCTGTCCCTGCTGCGGCGGGGTGACTCCTACGGCTACCAGATCATCAAGGATCTCTCCAGCTGCATCGAGATCTCGGAATCTACCCTCTACCCGATTTTGAGAAGGCTGGAAAACTGCGGCTGCCTGACTGTATACTCTGTGGAGCACAGCGGCAGGCTGAGAAAATTTTACCGCATTACCACGGAGGGAATCAGGACGATCGACCAATTTCTGTCCAGCTGGCCGGAAATCCAGCGGGTATATGATTTGATAAAGGAGTGTGCCGGAAATGACGCGCGCAGAGTTTCTGAATGATATATACCATCATCTGTATGGGATGACCCAGGAGCAGGCAGAGCAGCATCTGACCTATTACGCTGAAATGTTGGCCGACCGGATGGAAGAAGGCATGAGCGAGGAGGAGGCCGTGGCGGGAATGGAGGACGTGGAGACCATCGCCCGCCGGATTATGGAGGAAGAGGGCCTGCCCTACACTCCGCCGGAATATCCCGACGTCTCCAAGTTCGGGGGCGGCGGCGGGGGAATGCGAGTCTACCAGGTTCCGAAACGCAAAAACTGGCGGAAACTGCTTCAGATTGCAATCTGGAGCGCGGCGGTCATCGCCGTTTTCTCCGGACTGCACCGATGGGCCGCAAGGCGAATCATTGATGAAACCTCCGTTAAAGAGGATGCCGGCTGGGAAATCCAGGAACCCTATGACTATAGCTATGGCTATGATGAATGCAGCTATGTTGACGCCCCCTACAACGGCGGATATGAATATGCCGGATTTGATCTGGAGTTTCCTGCTGACACATATCAAAGTCTGGACATTGAATGGGCCTCCGGCATGGTGTACATTCAGAGCTATACAGGCAACAGCATCCGGGTACAGGAATATGGTCAATCCCCCCTCAGCGAACGCACCCAGCTGGACTGCCAGGAGGAGGGCGGCTCGCTGGTGATCCGCTATCGGGCGGGCGCCGGACTGGGTACGGTGAAGGGCGGCAAGTGGCTGACGGTGCTGGTACCCGACGGCATTCTGGAAAAGCTGAAAATCGCCACCACCTCCGCCGCGGTGTGGCTGAACGAACTGGAGCTGGCCGAGCTGTCGGTTTCCACCGCCAGCGGAGATATTACGCCCACAGAGTGCTACACCCAAAAAGCGCAGCTAAACACGGTCAGCGCAGATCTGTATCTTTCCGGTCTTTACGCAGAGGAGCTGGAGATTTCTACCACCAGCGGAGACGTCGGCGGCGACCTTTGTGGCCGCACCGCCTCCATTCACACCATATCCGGCGATATCTCCCTATACAATATGGATGACATAGAATGGATAGAGCTGTACACCACTAGCGGCAGCATTCTGACCTATGTGGAAAATCTGAGCACACAACGGATCAGCGCGGCCAGCGTCAGCGGGGATATAACGATGAGCCTGCCCTATGATCTGGGCTTTACCTTGGACTATTCCACCGTCTCCGGCGATCTGGACCTAACCAGCGCCTTCGATCTGAACATGCAAAGCGGGAAATATGTCTGCAATGGCGGCGGATGTGAGATTGCGGTGGAAACTGTCAGCGGAAATCTGGAGATTTATTGACGGGGTTGCCCTTTCGCTCCGGTTATGGTACAATCCTCTTGTTACTTATGAACGGGAGGTTTATCCTATGAATCCCTTTGAGGAAATTGAACTCCAGGACTGCCCCTGCTGCCACGGAGCCGGCGTGATCGAGGAGGAGGGCGGCTGGTGTTTGTACGTGCAGTGTGTGGACTGCGGCAGCCATACGGCGGAGCTGTCCTACCGGAACGAAGCCGAACGCATGGACGCCGCAAGACGGGTGGCCCGGAACTGGAACATCGGAAAGGTCATCTACCCCGGTCCCGGGGATTAAATGCAAAAGAGGCCCAGGTGCGGTTCAGCTCGCACTTGGGCCTCTTTTCATATCTGATTTCAGATCACGCGTTTTACGCGTCGATCCCTCGGCTGGTCAGGTATTTCTTGACCATCAAAGCCACCTTGAAGGTGATGGCATCATCGAACTCCCGAAGGTCCAGCCCGGTGAGCTTCTTGATTTTCTCCAGACGGTAGACCAGGGTATTGCGGTGAACAAACAGCTTCCGGGCGGTCTCGGAGACGTTGAGATTGTTCTCAAAGAACTTGTGGATGGTAAACAGGGTCTCCTGATCCAGAGAGTCGATGGGATTTTTCTTGAAGACCTCCACCAGAAACATTTCACACAGCGTAGTAGGCAACTGGTAAATCAAACGGCCGATGCCCAGATTCTCATAGTTGATGATGTACTTCTCCGTGTCAAAAACCTTGCCCACCTCAATGGCGATCTGGGCCTCCTTGTAGCTCTTGGCCAGATCCCGGAGGTGCACAGCCACGGTGCCGATCCCCACCACCACGCGGCCGTCGCCGCCCACGCGCAGCGCATCCTCCAGCAGGGCGGCCACACGCTGAACCTCCTTCTCCCCGCCGTTCTCCGGTAACTGGTGAATCAGAGCCACATCGCTGTCCCCCACACTGAGGACAAAGTCGTTCTGCCGGTCGGGGAACAGGCCCTGAACCACGTCCATCAGGGACGCGTCCCCATCCTCCAGCTGGCGTACCAGAAATACGCTGCGGGATACCTCCGGCGCGACATGGAGCTCCTTGGCCCGCATATAGATGTCACTGAGCATAATGTTGTCGGAGATGATATTCTTGATGAAAGAGCCTCGGTCATGCTTTTCCTCATAGTGGTTTTTCGCCTCGTTCAGAGCAACGCTGGCCATGGAGCAAACCGTATGGCTGACCTCGTCCTCCCCAGCGGTGAAAACGGCGTAATCAAAATGAGCTCCCCAGCCCCCCAGGGCGCGAAACGTCCGGCCGTCCGCTATCGTGACGACGCCGTCCGCCTGGTTGATATGACTGACATACTCCGGCCATTTCCTGCCAATGAGCGCCAGATCACTACAGGAAATCACGGTCCCTTCCCCGTCGATTACACCCACGACCCGGTCAGTGGCTTCTTTTATTTGCAGGACAACGTTTTGAAAAATTCTTCCTGACATAGCGGTTCTCCTCCATCAGCAGTCATTCCGTCTCTTTGTGCAATCTGTCGGACTGTTTTTTATTATACCGTGACCCTCGACACTTTGCAAGACATTTTTTCTTTTTTCCACAAAAAAACTCAATTCATTTTGGCTGATTTGTAAGTTTCCCGTTTTTTCAAGGTTTTCCACCGATTTTTGAAACTTCTTCCCTGGTCAAAAGCCGAAATTCCCCCGGCCGCAGGGTTTCATCCAGTACAAGCGTTCCCATGGACAGCCGCTTTAACTGGCAGACTGCCGCCTTACGGCTGGCGGTCATCCGTTTGATTTGGTGAAATTTGCCCTCGTGCAAAGTGACTAACGCTTCCCTGCCGTCTCCCAACAATTCCAGCCTCGCCGGAAGGCACGCTGTGCCGTCCGCCAGAGTGATTCCGGCAGCAAAGGCAGCCGCGTCCTCCAGTCCCATGGGACGGTCTGTACGAATGTAATAAACCTTGTCCACATGGCGCTTCGGAGAAAGCAGCCGGTGGGCCAGCGCGCCATCATTGGTCAGCAGCAGCAGCCCCTCGCTGTCCTTGTCCAGACGGCCCACCGGAAACAGCCCCCGCCGACGCAACTCCGGCGGCAGCAGATCCAGTACGGTTTTCTGACGGGAATCCTCAGTGGCAGAGAGAATGCCGGGGGGCTTGTGGAGCATTACATAGGTAAATTCCCGGATATCCGGCTCCTCTCCGTCCACCAGCACCCGAGAAAGGGCGGGGTCCAGCTTCTGCTCCGGTCCGGTGGCTGGAATTCCGTCCACCAGCACGCGCCCTTCTTTCACCAGCTGCCTGACCTCCCGGCGAGACCAGCGGCCTGTAGATGTCAACAGTTTATCCAATCGCTCCATAGTGGCCTCCCTTCCTGTTTCCTGATGGAATTCAGTGTAGCGGATTTTCCCGGAAAGCGCAACGGGAAAAAGCGAAATCCGAAAAAAAATATGCGCCGCTTCTGCGGCGCACAGCGAATTTTCGGATTTTCCAGTTATACAGGCTTTTGAGACGCCGTCCTCCGGCAGTCCAGATACCAGTTCAGCAGGAGCATTCCAAGGCAGAGAGCCGCCGCCAGCATCTGAAGCAGCCTCCGGGAGGAAACACCTCTGTAGGCATAGTGGAGAAAGGCCCGCACATACCAGGAGGTGCAGATGCCGAGGCCGAGCAAATACCAGAAGCGCACCTTCGCCCTTACAGTCAATATCAGACCGGCGGCAGCGCAGACCAGGGCGGCGGCACCACGGAACATGCCCAGCGCATAGCCGTTTATCAGGGAAGAGAGGGGCATCGGTCCATAATGCTCCTCGTACCAATGTTTATACCAGTCCGACACCTGTAGACCGTAGACAAGGTCATAGACACCGGAGGCTGCCAGCAACAACAAGAAAATCGCAGTCAAACAGCGGATCAGATGTTGCAGGCGCTTCATCTAACGTTCCTCCTCCCAGGTCTCAAAGTTTTCCGTGTACTCCAGCGCGGTGGTTCCGCGGACAAATGGACCGTAGCGGGTATAGTGTACGTCATCGTCCAGCCAGACGCTCTCCCGCACCACCAGACGCCCGCGCCACTCTATGTCGGAATCATCGCCTGCCCAGGCCGCGCCCATAAACATGCACCAGAAAATAATCCAGAGAAAGAACAGTCCCACCGCCGCCATGCCCGCCGCTTGCAGAAGCGACAAGGCGATACGTCCGTCTCCCTGGAGCGTTCCGCCCATGGCAATCAGCGCCCAAACCAGCAGGATCAATATTCCGACAAACCAGGCTATGGCGCAGGGCATCTTTACAGCAGTCCTCCAGGCCCGGCCCACCGGCAGAAAGCACATCTCGCTGATCTGCGCCGCAGCGGGCAGAACCATCAGTCCAAAAACCGCCCATGCCAGAAGCTTTCTCCAACCGGACTTACGGATCGCCAGCAGCAGGGCCATGCACGCCGGAGCACCAAAAATCAGCACAGCAGCCATTACCGTCTTCCCCCTTCCTTCTCCTCCAGACCGGCACTGCCCTCCAGCAGTTCCGTCCCCCGGAGGAAGGGGCCGCAGCAGGCGTAATAGTTGCTGCCTTCGTACCAGAGATACTCCTCCACCACAATTTGTCCGTCCCGCTCCACGGTATAGTCGTCCTCTGAAAGGAACCATACCAGAAAAGATCCGAGCAATGTGACCCCAATGCACGCCGAACCGACCACCACCAGAATGAACAGCCGACACAGCCAGACAGCCAGCCCATGCCAGCGGTCCACCGGGACCTCCCGCCAGAGATATGCCGCCGCCCAGAGAAAGCACACCGCAATACCGGCGAAAAACAGTAATCCGCACCACCGCACCGCAGCGCAGCGCCATGTCATGCCGAAGACTTCCAACAGCATCCCTCCTGGAATCATCAGCAGAACCGGCAGGAACAGGAACACCATCATCGTCCAGAACATCCTCTTCATGTGCCCGAAGGACCACAGTCCCGGCAGAAACGCCATGAGGAGCGGCGCAAGCAGCAGCAAGCCGGTCATTCTTTGATCCCCGCCGCCAGCGCCGCCGCGATTTGCGTCCGCAGCCATGGCTCCAGATCATCGGATACTCGGTAAATTCCTTGATAGGGCTGCTCCAGAAGCAGAACATCATCCGACCGGTACAGAAACAGGGTGCTGGCCGCCCACCGCCCTTTCCCAATGACCCGTCTGAAATACAGATCAATCCGGACCAGTCCCTCGCCCTGGTCCGGGACGTCCTGAATGCTGGACCGCCCGGTGTCCTTCCCCTGTGACATGCAATGTAGAAGCCGGGTGATGAAGTCCTCTCCTCCTATGGTTACATCCAGCTCGCTGCCGGTGAACCGCGCCGCTTCAATCTTCTCCGGTTCCGGCAGAACAATATCCCCGCCGGAGGTCCTGAGTGGACTACGGACTATGCCCGCCGCCCAAAATCCTACCCATAACAGCGCTGCCAGTATCCCCACGCCGCAGACCGCAGTCAATGCGGTTTTCTTCTCGTTCTCCATCTATTTCGCCTCTTTCCCTATATTTTCCGCCCGAAGATGGAGACAAAAAGCCAGAAGATTCAGAGCAATACCCAGGCACACGGCCCAGGAGCTGACGACAGCCAAGGCCGGTTCCACATCCAGCAGCGAAGAGGTGTCCCATTCTCGCACCCAGCTGTTGATCGCCTGGAGGGCGCATGCCAGCGTCAACCCGCCGCCGGACAGGCTGGCAATCAGAAGACCCTGCCACCCGCGATGCTTCCCCAGCGCCGCCCGGAGCAGATTGACAACAACCAGAACAAATGCAGCGCAGCCCATGAGCATCCACCCGGGAACCCACATATCTACTCCCCCTCCCCCATGTACTCCAGAATGTCCCCCGGCTGGCAGTCCAAGGCCTTGCAGATGGCCTCCAGAGTGGAGAAGCGAACCGCCTTCGCTTTGTTGGTTTTCAGCACCGACAGATTGGCGATAGTCACGTCCACCTGCTCGGAGAGCTGACTGAGGGTCATCTTCCGTCTGGCCAGCATAACATCCAGATTCACAATGATCGGCATACCGCTCCTCCTCCCTTAGATGGTCAGATCGTTCTCTGCCTTCATATCGGCGGCCTTCAGTACCAGATGGCTGAGCAGAAACGCCGCCAAGGCGATGGCCAGCCCCACCGTACACACCATCAGTCCCAGCACCCACACCGGCGAGCCCATCAGGATCTCGATTGTCACAGTTCCCACGGCGCAGTAGCCTGTATCTACCAAGGCACAGAAGCCGATACCGGTGAGGCGTCCGGCATTTTTGTGGCAGAAGGAGTTATCCCGGCCAATCTCAGTGCAGATCTGCCAGAACAACGCCAAGGCGATGGCTATGGGGATGGCGCTGGCGCTGATAGCGATGATCCCCGGTGTCACCAGCCAGGATATATTGTATTCCATGCCCGCCTCCCGGATGCGCTGTGGAAAGACGGCGGTATAGCAGGCCGCCGTCATTACCGCAAGAAAAATAATAGTCCCTTTCAAAGTCCGCACCAGTCCCAGCCGTTTCATGTTTTCCTCCCCGCTTTCTTTATTGATGTCCAAATCATACCAGCAACATTTCTGTTTGTCAATATATTTTTATTGTTTTTCAATAAATTTTTGTTCTTTACCAAAAAGAGGGCTTGTGATATAATGGAAATATCATACCAAGGAGGACTTACGTCTTATGATTGGACTTGCTTACGCGCTGAAAGGCGAAATCAGGAGCATTCTGCACAGCACCGGCGCAAAGGCGCTGGAGACGGTGAGCGGCGTATCCGTCTATGAGATCGAGCCAGGTTTGCTGGCCTATGTGGGCGGCGTGGGAAAGGTGAATGCCGCCATGAGCGCCCAACTGTTCATCGACCGGTACCACCCTGAGTGGATTGTCAATGCCGGAGTGGCGGGGAGCTTTCTGGATCTGCCCATTGGAACGGTGGTGCTGGCAGAGGATTTCGTACAGCATGACGTGGATACCACTGCCATGGGAGATCCTATCGGAATGGTGTCCACCGTGGACCGGGTGGAGTTTCCCACCAGCGAAGTGGAGAAAATGAGCGGCATCCTGACTTCCCTGGAAGTGGAGCACCGGACCGGGCGGGTGGCCACCGGCGAGGCGTTTATGACCAAAGGGGAACGGGCGGACTGGGTGGCGAAGACCTTCTCTCCCGTACTCTGCGAAATGGAGGGCGGGGCCATCGCGCAGGTGTGCCTGCGCAACGGGGTGAAATTCACCGCACTGAAATCCGTCTCTGACCGGCTTTGTCAGGACGACAACGCCAAAGAGTATTTCAACTACGGAGAGGCCATGGCCAGCCTCAACGAGGTCGTGCTGGCATTCACCCGGGCGCTCAGCAAAGAAGAAAAATGAAAAGCCGCCCTTTCCAAGGGCGGCAGTACGGCACGTTTTTGCCACCAGGGCCCCCGAGGATGATCCTCTGGGGCCCTGATTCTATTTATTCCAGGGCGGCCTGGGTGGCCTCCCGGCGGTACTGGTGGGTATAGAGGCTGTAGTACTCGCCTCGCTGGGCCATCAGCTGGTCATGGGTGCCGCTCTCCCGGATCTGGCCGTTGTGAATCACCAGAATGCGGTCCGCAGAGCGGATGGTGCTCAGGCGGTGGGCTACCACAAAGCTGGTGCGGCCGGCCAGAACAGTCTGGATGGCATCCTGAATCAGCGCCTCGGTTTCGGTGTCGATGCTGCTGGTGGCCTCGTCCAGAACAAAAATCCGGGGATCCGCCAGCAGAACTCGGGCCAGACTCAGCAGCTGCTTCTGACCGGTGGACAGCTTGCCGCCCCCCTCCCCTACCTGGGTGTCATAGCCCTTTGGCAGGTTCAGAATAAAGTCCTCGGCATGGACCATCCGGGCAGCCTGACGGAGCTCCTCGTCGGTGGCGTCCGGCTTGGCAAAGCGGAGATTGTCCGCCACGGTGCCGGAAAACAGATGGGGGGACTGGAGCACATAGCCCAGGCTGGATTGCAGCCACAGCTGGCTGCGCTGGCGGTAATCGGCGCCGTCGATGAGCACCTCTCCCTCGCTAGGCTCATAAAAGCGGCAAACCAGATTGACAATGGTGGTCTTCCCCGCACCGGTCTCTCCTACCAGGGCCACGTTCTGTCCGGGCTCCACCGTCAGATTGAAACTGCGGAGCACCTCCTCCCCGCTTTTGTAGCGGAAGGAGACATTCTTGAACTCCACACGACCCTTGATCTCTGGCCAGTTCTCCCTTTTGCCGTGAAACAGGTCGCCATAGCGGGCCACGATCTCAGGGCTGTCCTGTACGTCGGATTGAGTATCCAGCAGATCGATGACCCGCTCGGCGCTGGCCTGGGCAGCCTGCATCTCTGCCAGAATCCGGGCCAGAGACTGAATGGGGTCAAACAGCTGGGTAGTATAGCTGATGAAGGCCGCCAAGGTGCCCAGATCCATAATCCCGGCAAACACCTCTACGCCTCCCCGCCACAAGGCCAGCGCGGTGGCGATGGCCCCCAAATTCACCACCAGTGGCATGAAAATGGCACTAAGTACGGCGGCGCGGATGGCAGCAGACTTCATCTCTCCGGTAACGGCTTCAAACTCCACCTGGGCTGCGTCCTCCCGAGCCAGGGTCTTGTTGGTGACAGCACCCATAACGCCCTCATTGAACGCGCCGGTAATGCGGCTGTTGGCCTTGCGCACAATCCGCTGCTGGTGCAGAATGCGGCGCTGGAAGTAGAGACACAGCACCGCCAGAACCGGCGTGATGGCCAGCACCAGAAGTCCCAGCTGCCAGTTCATCACCAGCAGTACGGCGATTACACCCAGAGCAAAGGTCAGGGCCCACATCACATCCACCACGCTCCAGGCGATCATCTCAGAGAGGCGGGACACGTCGCTGCCCAGACGGGCCATAAGCCAACCCACACTGGTGGTGTCGTAATAGCTGAAGGAAAGCTGCTGAAGATGGGAGAAGGCATCCTGCCGGATGTCGTAGCTCATGTCCATCTCCAGACGTCCGGCTCCCCGAACAAACAGGATCACTCCCATGGCCTGGGCCACCACCACCAGAACATAGGCCACACCGAACAGCTCCAGTCCCTGGGTGGTCTCTCCCATGATAAAGTGGTTGATGGCGTAGCGGGTGAACAGCGGATAGGCCAGATCCGCGCCGGATACCACCAGCAGCACCAGAATGGTGCGGATCACCCGAGCCTTGTATTTCAGGCCGTAGCGCACAAGGCGCTTCCAGACTTTCAGGTCAATTTTTTCGTTTTCCGCATGGCGGACTTCCTCTTTCATCATACCGCCACACCTCCTTCCTCATCCAGTTCGTTCTGGATGGCGCAGATGCGCCGGTACAGACCCTCCCGGGCCGCAAGTTCCCGGTGGGAGCCCCGCTGGACAATCCGGCCATCCTCCAGCACCAGAATGGTATCCGCCCCGCGCAGGGTGGAAATCCGGTGGCTGATAAGTATGGTGGTGCCGGTATCCCGCTTGAGCAGAGCCTCCCGGATGGCGGCGTCGGTTTCCGCGTCCACCGCACTGAGAGAATCGTCAAAAATGCAGATGGGCGTTTTTTGCACCAGCATCCGGGCAATGGCCACCCGCTGCTTCTGTCCGCCGGACAGCGTGACTCCTCGCTCGCCAACCATGGTATCATACCCCTCGGCAAAACTCTCAATCACATCATGAACGCAGGCGGTGCGGGCGGCTTCAAAGCGCTCGGCCTCGCTGGCGGAGGGATCGCCCAGGGCGATGTTCTCCCCGATGGTACGGCTGAACAGGAAGGGCTCCTGAAGAACAATGCCCACATGGCGGCGGAGATAGTCCCCCTGAATGTCGGCCACGTCCACACCGTCGATGCAGACCCGCCCGCCGGTGGGAGCATAGAGCCGCTGAAGCAGATGGACCAGCGTGCTCTTGCCGCTTCCGGTGTTGCCCAGAATGCCGATGGTCTGGCCCGGAGATACCGAGAAATCCACGTGGTGCAGAATCTCCCCGCCGTCGGGATAGGCGAAGGACACATCCTGGAATTCCACGCCGCCTTTAATGGACGGTGTCAGGCCCCGGCCTGGCTCCGTCTCCTGGGGCGCGGTGAGAATTTCATCCAGACGTTTCAGAGACACATCCGCTTTCACCAGATCCGCCAGAATACGTCCCAGCTGGCGCATGGGGAAAGTGAGCATGCTGGAATAGGTGAAAAAGAGCATCACCGTACCCAGACTGATCTCCCCCCGGACCGCCAGATAAATGCCGCAAATCATCACCAGAGCAATCTGCATGTAGCCCATCATGTCCGACACGCCCCAGTAGACGCCCATGAGATTGTTCATCCGCAGAACCTTGGCCCGGTAATCCTGGTTCAGCCGGGTGAATTTCTCCAGCTCCTGACTCTGCCGGGCAAAGGTTCGGACCACCCGCATCCCTGTCAGGTTCTCCTGGAGGGCGGTGGTCATGGCTCCCTCCGCCTCGTCCACCGTCAAAAACAGCTTCTGCATCCCCTTGGAGTAGACGAAGGAAAAAATCAGCAGCACCGGCAGCAGGCAGCAGGCAATCAGCGTCAGCTGACGGTTTATGGGCCACATGATGGACAGAGCCACCAGGGCCATCACCACGGTGCGCACCACTTCCATCATCTGCATCTGCATGAACCGGCGCACCGTCTCCACATCGGAGGTGCACCGCTGAACCAGATCGCCGGTACTGCTGGCCTTATGCCAGGCGTAGGGCGCGCGGACCAGACGGCGGTAGAGCGCGTCCCGAAGTGCCTTGGCCAGCCCCTCGCCTCCCAGGGCGGAGCAGCGGCCCCGGGCATAGGCGCACACGCCGTTGAGCCCCTGAACCGCCAGCACCGCCAAAGCGGGCAGCCACAGGTTGGCTGATAGATAGTCCCGGCCGCCTATGGCGTCGATCCAGCCTTGCAGCCAGGCAGGCAGATTCATAGCTTTACCGCCTACGATGCTGTCCACAGTGAAGCTGATGACCAGCGGACTCAGATAGGCGAACAGCGCCGCCAGAAGGGTGGTCAGAACCGTATAGAAAAAATAGCGGCGAAAGCCGCGGATCAGCCGCCACAGCCGTTTCCAGCGGGCGGCTCCGGTAGATTTTGTTTCTTCCAAAGTTTCCATAATCGATTTCCTCACTGACCGTCCGGCGCGTCCGCCCCCATCAGATGCGCCGGTATAACGAAAGGTGCCTGATCCATGCCGCTCCCCCATCCAGCAGCGCAGATCAGGCCGTAGTATACTATAGGCAAAGCTGGAATTGCAACCATTTTCTGCCTGTTGTAACGCAACTGTAATAAAATGGCGCAATTTTTCCCAGCCTACGCTCTTTTCTCCAGAATCCGGCGGATCAGTTCCATGTCCAGATTCTCCCTTGCCGCCTGGGCCAGAATATCGTACTGCCGCTCCCGGTAGGCGCCCGCGTCAAAGGCACCCAAGCTGGAAAGCTCGACGCCCTTCCGGCGGCACAGAACCTCCAGCACCGCCTCCGCGACGCCGGAGGCATCAAACACGCCGTGGATATAGGTGCCGTACACGTTCCCCCGGCCGGAGAGAGCCGGCCGGCTCTCTCCGGAGCGGCCCATGTGGATCTCATATCCCTCATAGGCCATCCCTGAGAGAACGGACAGCGGTCCCTCCACTTCTCCGAACCGGCCCCAGGTCTGCTTCTGCACCTTTTCTCCGTGAAACACTGTGTCCAGCTCCAGCAGCCCCAGCCCGGCAACAGAGGTTCCCGCCTCCGCCTCCGCCCCATCCGGATCGGAGACGCTCCGGCCCAGCATCTGGTAGCCGCCGCAGATTCCCACCAGGGGCGTGCCCCGGCTTGCTGCCTGCTTCACCGCCGCCTCCAGGCCGCTTTGCCGCAGCCAGCAGAGATCCGCGATGGTGCTCTTAGTTCCCGGCAGGATAATGAGATCCGGCGCGCCCAGCTCACGGGGAGAGGACACATACCGCACCGATACATTTCCGAAGCGCTCGAAGGGCGCCAGATCCGTAAAATTGGAGATACGGGGCAGGCGGGCCACGGCAATGTCAATGAGCTTCGCTTTGCCGTCCCGGACGAAACGTTCGGACAGGCTGTCCTCGTCGTCAATATCCACGTGCAGGTAGGGCATCACGCCGGCCACCGGCACGCCGCACAGCTTCTCCAGCATGGCCAGTCCCGGCTCCAGAATTGCCCGGTCCCCACGAAATTTATTGACAACAACCCCCTTGATCCGCGAGCGCTCGTCCTCCTCCAGCAGGGCCACTGTACCATATAGCTGGGCGAACACCCCTCCGCGGTCGATGTCCCCCACCAGCAGCACCGGCGCGTCCACCAGCTTTGCCAGTCCCATGTTGACAATGTCGTCCCGCTTAAGATTGATTTCAGCCGGACTGCCCGCGCCCTCAATTACAATCACGTCGTACTCCGAGGCCAGACTCTCGTAGGCCTCCTGCACTGCGGGGAAAAATTCCGGCTTTCTCCGGTAGTACTCCGCCGCCTTCATGTTTCCCCGCACCACGCCGTTGACGATCACCTGGCTTCCCATGTCCGTGGTGGGTTTGAGCAAAATGGGGTTCATCCGAACATCCGGCGCAACCCCCGCTGCCTCCGCCTGCACCACCTGGGCCCGGCCCATCTCTCCTCCGTCCGCTGTAATAAAGGAATTCAACGCCATATTCTGGCTCTTGAAAGGAGCTACCCTGTATCCGTCCTGCCGCAGAACCCGGCACAATCCCGCCGCCAGCAGACTCTTCCCCGCGTTGGACATGGTGCCCTGAATCATGATATTCTTTGCCATGGTGCGCCTCCATAACTGTCCGCATTTTTTCCGTCCGCCGCCTGCGCCAGAATCTCCTCCAGAACTTCCAGCAGGCGGCGATTCTCCTCCGGTTTTCTGACCGCCGCGCGGTACCAGCCCGCTTCCAGTCCCGCGTAGTTGGAGCAGTTCCGGATCAGAACGCCCCGCTCCAGCAACGGAGCGCACAACTCCGTCCGGCTGTAGAACAGCAGGTAATTGGCCTGAGAGGGGCACACCCGGAATCCCAGCTTCTTCAGCTCTGCCGCCAGCCTGGGACGCTCCCGCGCGATCAGCTCCCGGGCCTCCTCCAGAAACGCCGTCTCTCTCAGAGCCGCCACGCCCGCCGCCTGGGCCGGAAGGGATACGTTCCAGGGCTGCCCCCGGCGGCTCATCTCCGCCAGCAGCGCCCGATCTCCGCTCAGGCAGTACCCCAGACGCAGCCCCGCCATCCCATAACTCTTGGTGAAAGCCTTGAGCAGAAACAACCCGGGATATTCCAGCAGACGGCCGGCGAGCGACGCCTCCCTTCCGCCGTCGCTCAGCTCAAGAAAGCACTCGTCCACAAATAAGCGGATTTTCCTCTTTCGGCAGATTTCAAAGATCCTCTCCAGCAGCGCCGGCGGAATCAGACGGCCGGTGGGGTTATTGGGATTGCACAGAAAAACCGCCTGACAGTCCGTCTGCTCCAGTAGCCTCAGGAATCCGTCCGTCAAAGCAAAGTTCTCAGCCGCTTCCAGCCTGTAATACATCATGCGGCTCCCCGCCGCCTCCAGCGCGGAGGCGTACTCGGAAAAGGTAGGCGCCGCCATCAGAGCACAGTCCGGCCGGATCACGCCGCAGTAGGAGTAGATCAGCTCCGCCGCGCCGCAGCCGCAGAGGACACACTCCTCCCCCACCGCCTCATAGGACGCCAAAGCCGCTGTCAGTTCCCGGCACCGAGGGTCCGGATACTGGCAGAGAAACTGCGCCGACCGCTCCACTGCCCGGACCACCGGAAGCGGTACGCCCAGCGGATTTGTATTGACTGAAAAATCCAGATCCACCGTCCGGCCGTACAGGTCGCCGCCGTGGGGGTTGGATGTCTGATACAGCATATGTATGTTCTCCCGAGACGGCCGTCTGGGCGGACGGCCGGTTTTCATGATAACCGGATGGAGGGCCGCCGGAGCGGCCCTCCATTCCAGACAGGGATCGGAATCCGCCAGGAAAGCGCCGGTTCAACCAGCATACGCGGCTTGGCGCCGGTAAATTTCCTTTGGCGAGGAGGAAAAATGCAGAAATCCCAATGGAGTGCAAGGTCTCATGACGAAATTCAAGGGGAATGTACAGCGCGAAAACGTGTGGGGAATTGACGCGGAAGTTTCCTAACTGTATCGACGCACTACCGCTGTCACGCGGCCCAGCACCTGGGCGTTGGCACCGTCAATCGGCTGATAGGCGTCGTTCTCCGGCAGCAGCCATATCTCGCCGCTGCGCTTGGACAGCCGCTTCACCGTGGCCTCGTCCCCCAGAAGGGCCACCACGATCTCCCCGTTGACTGCGGTGGGCTGGCGGCGCACTACCACCAAATCGTCCGGCAGAATCCCCGCGTTGAGCATGGACTCTCCCCGGACCCGGAGCGCAAAGTATTCATCTTCCATGCCGCCGCAGTCAAAGGTCAGATAATCGTCGATGCACTCCTGGGCCAGAATGGGCGTGCCCGCCGCCACATTGCCCAGAATGGGTATCCTGTTCTTTTCCCGCTGCTCTGTCAGCACGATGGCGCGGCCTTTGAAATCCCCCTTCTCAATCAGCCCTCTCTCCTGGAGGCGCTTGAGATGGAAGTGAACTGTGGACGGGGACTTCAGTCCCACAGCCTCGCAGATCTCCCGCACCGAGGGAGCGTATCCCTGCCGGGGAATCACCGTCTGCAAATATTCATATATGCGGTCCGTCATCTGCGTCTTCTTTGGCATAATCAGCCCTCCCAGACCATGTAATTGGTTTTGTTTGGATCAGTATACCACATGTCCGCCATTTTTGCAACGTCTGTTCTTGTATTTCCCAAAAAATATTTTTTCACCGGATGTTTCCTCTGCGCAGCGTTTCCCCAGTTTACAAATCCGGAGGATGATGCTATACTAGTCGGCAGAAAATGGTTCCCGGGAAAAGGGGGCAGACAGGGGGGCGGATGATAACATGAGTAAAGAGCTGATCTATCAGCTGCTGCACGAGGCCGGGGAGAACCATATTTCCGGTCAGGAGCTCAGCCGGAGACTGGGCATCAGCAGAGCCGCCGTGTGGAAGGCCATCGACAGCCTGCGCCGGGATGGATATGTGATCGAGGCCCGCACAGGGCTGGGATACCGGCTGACCGCCGCCCCGGATGCCCTGACGGAACGGGAAATCCGCCGGCAGCTGGCCATCCCCTGCCCGGATCTGCGGTGCTTCGAGGAAATTGACTCCACCAGCTCCTACCTGAAACGGGAAGCTCTGCTGGGCGCTCCCCACGGCGCCGTGGCCGCCGCCAATTTTCAGAACGCCGGCCGGGGACGCATGACCCGTTCTTTCCAATCCCCTCCCGGCAAGGGGGTGTATCTCTCCGTCCTGCTCCGGCCGCAGCTGCCGGTTTCCCAGCTGATGGGGGTGACGGGTATGACCGCCGTAGCGATCTGCAACGCGGTGGAGCGAGCCGCCGGCGTCCGTCCGGGAATCAAATGGACCAACGATCTGGTCCTCAATGGCAGGAAGATCTGCGGCATCCTGACGGAAATGGCGCTGGAGAGCGAAACGGGACTGGCCCAATATCTGGTTATCGGAGCCGGGGTCAACGTCAGCCATACTCCGGAGGATTTCGGTCCGGATGTGGCCCGGATGGCCACCTCCCTGGTCCAGGAGGGATATTCCGTTTCCCGGTCTGTGCTGGCCGCCAGAATGATCGAAGAGCTTGACATCCTCTCCGCCTCCCTGAAAGACGGCGCCGGCGAATGGACGGCCCGTTACCGCCGGGACTGTGTGAACCTGGGAAAACAGGTGAGACTGCTGTGGGATGACAGGCAGACCGAGGCCCGGGCCTTGGATATCGACGAACAATTTGGCCTGATCGTCCGCCTGCCGGACGGAAGTGAAACCACGGTCCGCACCGGAGAGGTGTCCGTGAGAGGACTATATGGGTATACGGAGTGAGCGGCATATGAGAAAGAAGCCAAAGAAAATCTATCACGCCTACCGGGGCAAGCCCCGGTGGAAAAAAGCGCTGCTATGGGGCGGAGCGGCACTGGGGACGCTGATACTGCTCACCGTGGCGAGCGTCTGGCTGCTGTTCCGGCAGGAGCTGGCGATTGCCGGAACCATCCGGCCGCTGGGGAGAGGCTCTCCAGCTTATTTCATGGAGGTGAAGGGCGACTATTTCTTTGAAGAGTTTCTGGACCGGGGCGGCGCGTCCTCCGACATGGAAGTCAGCGTTTTCCTGTCAAAGAAGATTTCCAAAGGGTTTTACACCGCGCCGGTAGGAGACTACAGGGAGGGGTGCAGTGTTCTGTCCGCCGTCAGCGCAGAGGGGTTCCACCTGTGGGGCCGGAACTATGACTGGACTGGTTCTGTTCCCATCATTGTCCGGCACGTGCCTAAAGATGGCTACACCTCCCTCTCCACCTGTGATTTTCAGAACATTACCGGCAGTTCCCAAGCCTTGCCGGAGGGCATGATGAACAGGATGCTGGCCATCGCCGCCCTGTACGTGCCCCTGGACGGCGTGAACGAGGCGGGGTTGTGCGTGGCGGACCTGGAGGTCAACGAGGGCGGAATGCCCGATCCGGATACGGAGAAGCCGGACCTCACCGTCACCACCGCCATCCGGCTGCTGTTGGACAAAGCGGGAACGGTGGAGGAGGCCCTGGCTCTGCTGGAGCAGTACGACATCCATCCATCCGGCGGCATCAGCCACCATCTGGCCATCTCCGACGCAAAGGGCAGCTCTGTCTCAGTGGAGTTCACCGGGGACGGCTTTACCGCTGTATATACGCAGGCGGCGACAAATTTCAATCTGGCCAACGGCGACACCTCCGCCGGGGGCGAGAGTGCCGAGGCTCGCTACAATCAGCTGATGGAATTTTTCCGCAGCGGCGCAACGCCCACCGCGGAAAACGTGAAAAACGCCATGTCCCTCGTATCCCAAACGGACACCGGTTGGATTACGCAGTGGTCCATGATCTACGATCAGGCCAATCCCTGCGTTACCTGGTATTTCAAGGGCGATTTTGTCAACGGCGTCACTCTGCCTATTTCTTTGGATGGCAGCGGCCGTTAATTTTGGAAAGGAAAGAAGAATACTCATGAATATTTATCCCGATCTGTTCCTCACCTTCGCCAAGGTGGGGGTCATGACCTTCGGCGGCGGCTACGCCATGCTGCCCATCCTCCAGCGGGAGGTGGTGGAGAACAAAGGCTGGGCCACCGAGGAGGAACTGACGGACTACTTTGCCATCGGACAGTGCACCCCCGGCATCATCGCCGTCAACACCGCCACCTTCATCGGACAGAAAAACAAGGGCGTCGCGGGGGGCATTATCGCCACTCTGGGACTTGTGTTTCCCTCTCTGATCATCATCTCCCTGCTGGCGGGCGTCATCACCACCTTCTCCCATCTGGCCTGGGTGAATCACGCCTTCGGCGGCATCCGGGTGTGCGTGTGCGTGCTGATTCTCAACGCGGTGGTAAAGCTGTTCAAAAAAGCTGTAATCGATCCGCCTACCGCGGTGATTTTTCTGGCCGTGGCCGCAGGGAGCTACTTTTCCTCCCTCAGCCCGGTTGTTTTCGTGCTGGTATCCGCTCTCGCGGGTATTGCGCTGAAGAATGTGGGGGTGAAGAAATGATGCTGTATCTGCGCTTGTTTTATGAGTTTTTCAAGACTGGTCTCTTTGCCGTGGGCGGAGGCATGGCCACCATTCCGTTCCTCTACAGCATGGCCGACGCCACCGGATGGTTCACCCGGATCGACGTGGACAATATGATTGCCGTGGGCGAATCCACACCGGGCCCCATCGGCGTGAACATGGCCACCTATGTGGGCTATATCACCGGCGGAAACGCCGGGGGGCTTCCCTTCGCCATTCTTGGTGCGGTGGTGGCCACTCTGGGACTCATCACACCGTCCATCATCGTGATTCTTATCATCGCCTCCTTCCTGAAAAGCTTTCGGGACAACCGGTATGTGGACAGCGCTTTCTATGGCCTGCGGCCCGCATCCACAGGACTCATCGCGGCGGCAGGGCTGTCGGTGATGGTCAGCAATCTGTTTTTCCCGGATATGCTGGGGGAAACGCTGCTCAATCCGGCATGGATCAACTGGAAGGGATGGGCGCTGGCCGTCGTGCTTTGGGTGCTGACCAATAAGGTCAAGAAGACCAAAGGACTGCATCCTATTCTGTTCATTCTGGCTTCTGCCGTGGCAGGCGTGGTGTGGGGCATGTGAACCACCGGAAATTTTTGATGTGATTGGGGGCGGACAGACGTGCGGGATCGCGAATATGAACTCATTCTGGACTCCTTGCAGGAAACAGGCGTATATGTGATCCGGGCGGACGACCACAGGCTTCTCTATTTCAATGAGCGGGTGCGCCGGATCACACCAGCGGCCAGGGCGGGCATGGTCTGCCACGAGCTATGGTCTGACAGCTGCGGCAGCTGCCCGCTGCTGGCCATCGGAAACCGCCGGGAAAGCCGCTCCGTCTGCTACAGCAGTCCTTTCGGCCGGGTGGTGGATCTGACGGCCACCCGGGTGATGTGGGAGGACGACATCCCCGCTTTTGTCATCACCGTGAAGCCCCACACCGAGGCGTCTTCCTATGTGTATCACCGGCTGCTGCGGGCCAATCTGACCGACGGCAGCTATGAAGTGATGCGGCTGGGGCAGAACGAGCGGTGGGCCGAAGGGCGGGAGGAGCCTCTGATGGCCTGGATGGAGCGTTTCTTGCAGCATGGAAGGCTTCATCCGGAGGACGTGGACCGGTTCCGGGCCTTCGTTCAGCCTGAGCATCTGCGCAAGGGCCTCCGGGGCGGGAAGAAAGTGCTCACCTGCACCTACCGCCGGTGGGCCCGGGGCAGCTTCCGCTGGAATCTGCTGGAGGTGGTGCCTGATTCCGGCTACACCGACGGGGAGCAAACAGTGTTCATGTACGCCAAGGATGTGCACGACGTGTTCCGAGAGGGACTGGAGCGGGAAGAGAGCAGCATACGGCGGCAGGAGCTCATCCGGGCGCTTGGGGAACAGAATTTCGGCATCTATGTCATCGACCTGAACTCTGGTCTGGTGGACCCGATCCGGGTGGAGGGACAGATGCAGCCGGTGAGCAAAAACCGCCTGCTGAGCTGGGAGGACAAACTCCAGCCCCATATCCGGGAGCAGCTTCACTGGGAGTACCTGGAAGAATTTGACCGTCAGTTCTCTCTGGACAACCTCCGGCAAGCGGGAGCATCCGGCAAAAAGCGGGTGGAACTCCTCTGCCAGCGGACGACAGATGGGGAGCTTTACAGCTACATCTCCCTCAACGTCTGCTTCAATCTGGAGCGGAAGCACCGGCGCTACGCCGTACTGGCCCTTCAGGACACCGACGACCGGGTCCGGCAGGAAATGGCCCGCAGTCAATGGGATATGCAGATGGCCTCCATCCTCAAGTGCCGCTACAGCGTGATGAACACCATCCATCTGGATACGGGATTATGCGAGCGCATTGATCTGGGGCATGCCTCCAGCACCCGGGGCTCTCTTTCCGAAGACTATACCCAGCATGTGGAATGCGCCCTGCAAACCGTGGTGCGGCCTGAAGACGCCGCAATTTTCCGCCGGACCATGTCCCTTGACCGCATCCGCCAGCGGGCTCTGGAAACCGAGGACTACACCGAGGAGGTCTGCCAGTACCGCACCAGGGAACAGCCGCCACGCTGGCTGGAGCAGCACGTGGTATACAGCCGTCAATCGGGAGAAATCATGGTCAATATTCTGGGCCGGGATATCACTTCTGAAAAGCTCCAGGAGGCCGATCAGCAAAAACGGGACCAGGAAAAGCTTGACGTCATCCGCAGCCTCAGCGGTATGTTCTTCTCCACCCATTATGTAGACCTTCAGGCAGATACATATCAGTCCGTCATCCATCTGGGAGAGACAGGCGGCATGCTGGGACGGGCAGCCCGGTATACCTCTGGAGTTCATATTTATGTGGAGAAATTCGTTCATCCGGAGGACCGGGAGGAATACCTGGCGTTCATGTCTGTGGACAACCTCCGGCAGCATCTGGGTCCGAAGCGTCCTCTGCTGGCCATGGAATACCGGAAGCGTCCCCCCGACGGAGAGGACCTTCCTCCGGATCAGTGCAGCTGGATCCGGTCTACGGCGGTGCTGGTCCGCTCCGACAGCGATGGCAGGCCCCTCACCATTCTCTACGCCACCCAGGACGTTACCGAAATCAAGCAGAAGGAAGTCCGGGAACACCGGGCGCTTCAGGACGCCTGCCAGTCGGCCAATCATGCCAACGCAGCCAAAAGCAACTTCCTCTCCCGCATGAGCCACGACATCCGGACGCCCATGAACGGCATCATGGGCATGACCAACATTGCCGCTTCCCACATCGGAGAGCCGGAGCGGGTGTTGGACTGCCTGAACAAAATCGCCGTGTCCAGCCGCCATTTGCTGAATCTGGTCAACGAGGTGCTGGACATGAGCCAGATCGAGTCGGGGAAAATGGATCTGATGGAAGAGCCCTTCCGCATTTCGGAAATTGTGCAGGATTTGTCCACCATCCTCCGCTCCTCCATTCAGGAAAAAGGCCATGAACTGAGAATTTATCCCCTTGCAATCGAGCACGACGCCATGCTGGGCGATGCCGGCCGGCTCAGGCAGGTGTTTGTCAACATTCTTGGCAACAGCGTGAAATACACGCCGCCGGGCGGACTTCTGGAAATCGAAGTCCACGAAAAGGATTCCAGGCAGCATGGCTACAGCTGCTACGATTTTATCTTCCGGGATAACGGCGTGGGAATGGACGAGGAATTCGTCCGGCGGATTTTTGAACCCTTCAGCCGGGCAGAGGATTCTCGAATCAGCAGCATTGAGGGCACCGGGCTGGGCATGACCATCGCTCAGAATATTGTGAGAATCATGGGAGGCAGCATCGCCGTCAAAAGCCAGCCCGGCGAGGGTTCCCAGTTTACTGTGACTATTTTCCTGCGCCAGCAGGACGGTGCAGTTCCTCTTCAAGAGGAGGAAACCCTGGAGGTTTCCCTCCAGGGCCGCCGGCTGCTGCTGGCCGAAGACAACGAGATCAACCGGGAAATCGCCTGCGAGATTCTGGCGGAAGCCGGGGCGTCGGTGGACTGCGCGGAAAACGGCAGACAGGCCCTGGAGCGTTTTACCGAAGCAGCGCCGGGGTACTACGATATGATTCTCATGGATATTCAGATGCCCGTCATGAACGGATACGAGGCCGCCCGGGCCATCCGGAGTCTGCCCCGTCCCGACGGGGCGGCCATCCCCATTATCGCCATGTCGGCCAACGCCTTCGCTGAGGACATTGGGGAAAGCCGGGCGGCGGGGATGAACGATCATGTGACCAAGCCTCTGGATATTCCCAAATTACTGCAATGTCTGGACCACTGGCTGAGCCGGCAGCCCCCGGAACAGGGCTGATTTACCAAACAGACAGGGCCCTTCCGGGTGCTTCTCACCTTTTTCTTAGGGATTTTGCAGAATATGCCTTGACAAACGGAGAAAAAATGGCTATAATTTCATTTGTTAAGCCAATTGTGGCCCTAGAGAGCATCCTGGATTAAACCGGATGGATCGGAGGGAGGGAAGATAGATGTCTGAAGTTCATGTCAAGGAGAACGAGTCGCTGGATAGCGCGCTCAAGCGCTTCAAGCGCAGCTGCGCCAAGGCCGGCGTTCTGGCGGAGGTACGCCGCAGGGAGCATTACGAAAGCCCCAGCGTCAAGCGCCGCAAGAAATCCGAGGCAGCTCGGAAAAACCGCAACAAGCGGTATTATTAATGAGATTGAGAGCATCCGGTTTGCGCCGGATGCTCTTGATTTTTTATGGGCGCATCAAAGAGGGCCGGGAAGCGTACTGCCTCCCGGCCCTCTTTGCAGTTATACCTCCCTCCTTCCCTTCTTCTCCGTCGGGAGGTGCAGGCAGATCGCGCTCCGGTCGTCATCTCCCTGTCTCCTCTGATACGCCTCCCGCAAAACAAGGCTGGTCAGAACATTGGGATCGTCTCCCTGCCAGCCGGCCAGAAGATCCTGTACCCACTGGTCATCGCCGCCGTCGGCGACGCCGTCGCTGATCATCAGCAAAAATGTATTTTCCTCCAGGGGAAAGCGAATCGCCTGGGGCTCCGCGTCCGCCTCCTGAAGCCCGGCGGGCAGAGAAGCTCCTGCCAGCCGCCGGACCGTTCCCTGCCTCTTGATATAGGTAGGGGATGCGCCATATTTGTACAGCGAAGCCTGCCTGCCGGTCAGATCCGCCGCCAACAGGTCAATGGTGGTAAAGCTCCCCTGCTCGTCGCTGCGAAGATTCAACGCCGCGTTCATCGTCTTCAACGCCGGTTCCGCCTCAATGCCCGCCTTCAGGAACTGCTCCAGCAGCCGCAGGGTGGTCAGGCTCTC
>CAJTUD010000014.1:0-34631 GCA_910579725.1 uncultured Oscillospiraceae bacterium
CGATCCGCTCCAACACAGCAGAGCGATCAGAGCAAGCCAGAACCACATAAATTTTTCTCTCCTTACACATTTGATTTCATTTCGGGAATCAAAATGCGCAGGGAGGCGGACGGCGGCGGTAGAAGTGGTTGGGCCTTAAATCCATCATAAGGCGGCCAGTCCCCCGTCGGTCATTTTTTGAAGGGAAAGCAGAATCCCCAGCTTTGCGTGCTGCCAGGTAAGACCGCCTTGGAAATAGACGGCGTAAGGCGGCCGGATGGGGCCGTCGGCGCTCAGCTCAATGCTGCTGCCCTGGACAAAGGTTCCGGCGGCCATGATGACCTGACTGTCGTAGCCGGGCATGTCCCCGGGAACAGGAGCGGCGAAGCTGTCCACCGGCGCCGCCGCCTGAATACCGGAGCAGAAGGCTCGCATGGCCGCCTCGCTGCCCAGCTCCACGGCCTGGATGATGTCGTTTCTGGGCTCCGCAGCGGCGGGGATGCATCGAAAGCCCAATTCCTCGTAAAGGTTGGCGGCGAAAATTGCGCCTTTCAGCGCCCCCGCCACCACCGTAGGAGCCAGGAAAAAGCCCTGATAGAAGGCGGGCAGAATGCCAAGGTTGGCCCCTACCTCCTGCCCCAGACCGGGAGCGGACAGGCGGTAGGCGCACCGGTCCACGCACTCCCGGGTACCGCAGATATAACCGCCAATAGGCGCAAGACCGCCGCCGGGATTCTTGATCAGGGACCCCACCGTCATGTCAGCCCCTATGTCGGAGGGCTCGAGCAGATCCACAAATTCGCCGTAGCAGTTGTCTACCATGATCTTCACGTCCGGCTTGACGGCCTTGCAGAAGGCGATCAGTTCCCCAATCTGCCGTACAGAGAAGGATGGGCGGGTAGCGTAGCCCTTACTGCGCTGGATGGTGATGAGTCTGGTTTTTTCATGGATGGCGGCACGAATGGCTGCATAGTCGAACGTTCCATCCGGCAGCAAATCCGCCTGCCGGTAGGTCACGCCGTACTCTGCCAAAGAGCAGGGCGAGGGACGGATGCCAATGACCTCCTGAAGAGTGTCATAGGGCAGGCCCACCGGCGAAAGCAGCTCGTCTCCCGGGAGAAGGTTGGCGCTGAGAGCTACCGTCAGGGCGTGGGTGCCGCAGGTGATCTGGGGACGGACCAGAGCCGCCTCGGTGTGAAAGACGCCGGCATAGACTTTCTCCAGACGCTCCCGGCCATCGTCGTCGTAGCCGTAGCCAGTGGTGGCAGCAAAATGATTGGCTCCCACCCGGTTTTTCTGCATGGACAGCAGAACCTTGGCCTGATTGGCCTCCGCAGTCTGGTCAATGGCGCGGAAACGGTCCGCAAGCCGCTCCAGAACCGCCTCTCCCCTGCTGTAAACCTCACGGCTGAGTCCCATCTGCTCATATATCGTCAGTAAGTCCATGGTGAACTCCTTATTGTGTGGAATGTCTGGAAAAGTGTACCATGGATGACCGGGGATTGCAAGGGGTATTTTCATATCACACAGACCAGGATATTTCCTGTGCACCATTCTCCGGAAATCTCAGACAGACCGCCAGCGTTCCTTCCCGCCAGTCTGCCGTTACTGTCCCGCCCATCCGTTCCGTCAGATGGCGGGCGATGGACAAGCCCAGCCCTGTGCCCTGTCCGCCGGACTCCACAGTGAAGTACCGGTCAAATAGTTTTTCCGCCAGCACCGGCGTCAGGGACGGAGCGGCGTTGGAAAAAGTAATGGTTCCGTCCTCCTCCAGCGTCACCCGCAGGTCCCCGGAGCTGTATTTGGCGGCGTTGGACAGCACGTTGCCAAAAATCCGGCCGACGGACTCCCGGTTCAGATGGCGGACCACCTGACGCTCCGGCAGTTCCACCTCCGGCGCAATGCTTTTGGCGGATAGAACGCCATACCACGCTGCAAGGCTGTCCTCCACAGCCCGGTTGAGACTGACCAGCTCGGTTCTCTCCTTCTCTCCGGCGGAGAGAACCGCCGAGTAGCGAAAAAATTCCTCCGTCAAAGACCGCAGATGATCTGTCCGGCCCCGGATGAGAGACAGGTACCGCTCCGCCGCCAGGCTCTTCTTCTCTCCTTCCAACAGATCCAAATATCCGCAGATGGCGGTAAGGGGCGTGCGGAGATCATGGGAGATGTTGGCGACAGCTTCCTTCAATTCCCGATCACCATTCTGGTACTGCCATCGTTCCCGGCGAAGCAGGCGGAGCTGTCCATTGAGGCAGGCAGCCAGCCGGCACATGGCACTGTCCCGGCTGGGGATGGCAAGAAGGGTATTGGTGTCTGTGTCCAGACGTTCCTGCAAACCCCGACGAAGCTCCTCCGCCGACTGGCGGAGGAGCTGAATTTTCCAGAGCAGAAGCAAGATGATCAGGGCCAGCAGAACGCACAGGACACAGAGAATATGCACCATAGGGAAACCTCACTTCAATTCCGCGTTTTGAAACATACGGCAGGCCGGAACAGCAAAGCCCGCAATCCACAGCAGACTGATGCCGAAAGCTTTCCCTACTGCGGCCGGCGCGTAGGACGCTGCATCCATAGCCCGAAGAAGGCCCAGCGGTGTATAGGACAGCACTCTACCAAACCAGGGCGTGGAGACACCGAAAGATACCAGCGCGTTGCCTCCTAACAGGATCAGGCAAAATCCCGCCCCTGCCACAAGGATTGTCCTTTGCAGCAGAAATGCCAGCAGCAGAGTGATCCCGTTGATGGCAATGCCAACGAGCACCGCCGTGAAAAAGGCTGCCGCCATGTTGGCAACCACGTCGGCTGTAACCGGATGTCCAAATCCCAACAGAACGCTTTGCAGCACAGTCCGGCCCAGAACATAAGGCAGCAGGAGAATGATATCTGCCACCGCCGCAGCAGCTAATTTGCTGAAAAAAACAGGCGCACGATGATAGCCTACTGCGATTTTCAGTTGGGTTGTACGGTTTTCGAAGTCTCCGCAGACAACAATGGATATGGCAATCACCCCCAGAATGGAGATGGTGGGCGTATCCCGCAGAGAAGAGAAAAACGCATCATATCCGTAAAATACAATTTCCAATTCCTCCGCTTCAGGAGAGTTGACATAGCTCAGGCAGGACAACGCCGTCACCGCAGACAGAGCCAGCATCAGCAGCGCAATCCAATGCAGAGAGCGGGATTTGGTCAGTTTTGTCATTTCGCTTTTCAAAAGCAGATTCATTGACTCCCCCCCTACTTCAAATCTTTCCGCCGGAACAGCGCAAGTCCCGCGCCGGCGCTGGCAAGGATCGTGCAGGCGCTTATCAGCGGCAGGCGAATGGGTCGCGCCTCCGATGCGGCAATCAGCTGCACCGCCTGACAGCCCGGGAGGTCGTACAGGACTTCAAAAATCGTGCGCTTGAGCCCCTGGACATAGGCCGGGTTCGGCATGGCCTCCCGCACAAGTATTTGGCCGTTTTCAATATACTCCCGAGCGGGGATGACAGCCTGCTCCGCCAGGCGGGAATTGAGGTATATCCCCAGGAATAGGAGAAAATAGGCCAGAAAAATACAGATGATTGCCACCACCGCTTTATTCTGGTTCAGCAGGGCCGCCATTGTGAAAACGGCACACAGAGAGGCAGTCATGAGAAAAGCGCAGAGGGTGAACCACAGGATAGAAGCCGGCGGCAACGTGAAGCCGCCCATCAGTGGAATGCCCACCGCCGTCATGGGCAGGATGTAGCCCAGGCAGACCAGGATGCCCGCCGCAGAGCAGGTGACGAGATTCGCCAGATACAGGTTGGCGCGGGAGTGGCCCACGGCGATCTTGTTGCGGATGACTCCATCGCTGTACTCCGCACCTACGAAAAGGCTGCAAAAGGCGGAGAGGACCACTCCGGACATGAGGACGAAGAGCATGTAGCGGTTGTCCAGAGGGACGGGGATCCCCTGTCGCTGGGCATTCACGCCCACCGCCAGTTCGAATACGCCGATGCCGAACATCACCGACACCGCCGCCCAGAAGGATGCACTGCGCCAGAGGCGGAAGAAATTGGCTCGAAGGAGGAGGTTTATGCTCAATTTTGCATTCATCATTTCAGGTCCTTTCTCCGGAACAGGAGCAATCCCGCGGCGGTACTGGCGGCAATGACGGACAGACTCAGCAGAGACATCCGCCAGAACTGTTCTGCGGAACGCGCCGATATCTGGAGGCATTGTCCTGTGGGCAGCAGGTCTAAGATGAACCGGCACACCGACCGTGGGACGGGCTGCAAATAGTTGGGATTGGGGATCATACCAGCGACATCCCTGCCCAGCTCGTCATAGACCGCCATAAACTCCGGCTCCCCGAGGCGAGCAGTGAGGAAGCTGATCAGAAACATGACGAAAATCGCGGCAGACAGGGTGACGATAACGGTCTTCGTCTCGTTCCGGATCAGCATCGCCGCCATAGCCGCCAACGCCGCGCTGGCAGCTATGGCCAGCAGGCCGCAGCATGCCAGCAGTAGGAGCTGTCCGGCGGGCATTTTCAGCGGCAGACCGGTGGGAGCCACCGCCGCACCTACCAGCGCCAGATATAGGACAGCCAACAAAACGGAAGCCGTCATGCAGGTAAGCCAATTTGACAGGTAGACCGCCACCTTGCTCCGGCCCGATACCAGCTTGTTTCGGATGGTACCCTCGCTGAATTCCGTACCCAGATAGACGCTCAAAAACGGAGCCTGGATGAACATGGGAACCGGGATTATCCCCGCCGTACCAAAAGCAAACAGCAGCGGCTCCTCCAAACCAAACTGCCCGCTTTCCTTGATATAAATTGAGTAGAACGTTACACCTATGATAAAAAGCGCATAGGCGAACTCCGCTGCTACAGCGGCGCGGAACGCTCCGCTGTGAAACAGACGGAAGAAATTGGCGTGTAGCAGATTCCGCATACGCCCCTCCCCTATTTCAAGTCCTTGCGCTCAAAGAGCGCCAACCCGCCCAGAGTGAAGAGCACCGTCACGCCCAGATCGCACAGCAGCGCCCGCAGGGGGCTGAGCACCGCCAGGTTCTGTACCTGTATCGCCTGCCCGGCGGGGATGATGTCCCGGACGACCTCGTAAAACGTCCGAAGCGCCCCGGAGACGTAGCGGGGATTGGGCTCCTGGTTTATCGTCTGCATCCCGTCCACGGTCATGAGGATGCCTCCGACAAACTCCGGTTCGGAGAGGATGTTTTCGACCGTGGAGGCTACCAGCAGCAGGGCAAACCAGGACAGCACCACGGTAACTGTGGCGGTTCGCCTGCTGAGGAGCATCCCCAGGAAGGTGAAGATGGCGGCAAAGGCCACAGTGGAGCCCACGGCAATGAGGACATGGAACGCCACCCCCCCAAGGCCGAATCCCCAGGGCCCGATCATCGGGATGCCAGCGCACCCGCCGATGAGCCACGCGGCGGTAAAGAACAGGGACGCGTTCAGGACCGTGAGAAAGTTGGCCAGGTAGACCTCGCGGCGGGTGCAGCCCACGGTCAGCTTGTTGCGGATCGTGCCATCGCTGTACTCCGCGTTCAGAAACATAGCGGCAAACATGGCGATAAAGAACCCCAGCGACATCACCATGTTGAAGTAGTACTGCTCCAGCTTTACCTGAAAGCCGCGCTGGATGTCCTCCCGGCACCAGAGGATCATAAAGCTGGCGGAACAGGCCAGCACCGTGCCGAAGCACATCCAGAACATATGGTCCCGGCGCATCCGGAAGAAATTCGCCCGCAGGAGGTTAGTCATCGACGGTACCTCCCACCAGATTCATGTAGTAGCTCTCCAAGCTCTCGTCGTGTTCGTGGATGTTCTTCACCTCGCAGCCCGCATTGTGGAGGGCCAGGGTCAGCTCGGTGACGGAGGGGGCGTCGTAGACGTCGGCCTCCGTGTCGCTGCGGATGGAGTACTCCAGGCCCATTTTGTCCAGGGCGGCGATCAGCGGCCGCGCGTCGCTGACGGTGAGGCGCAGGCACTTCCGGCAGCTGGCTTCCAGCTCGGGGGCGCTGATCTCCTTGACCATGCGGCCGTTGTCGATAAAGCCATAGTGGGTGGCGAGGCGGCTCAGTTCGTCCAGGATGTGGCTGGAGATCAGAACGGTGATCTGCCGCTCCCGGTTCAGTCGGAGGATCAGCTCCCGGATCTCCACGATGCCCTGAGGGTCCAGGCCATTGGCGGGCTCGTCCAGAATAAGGAAGTCCGGGTCCCCGGCCAGGGCCACGGCGATGCCCAGGCGCTGGCGCATTCCCAGAGAGAAGTCCTTTGCCTTTTTCTTCCCGGTGTTCCCCAGGCGGACCAGCTCCAGCAGGTCGTGGAGGCCGTCGTAGGACGGCAGGCCCAGAATCTGATACTGCTGCTTCAGGTTTTCCTCCGCCGTCATGGAGAGGTAAATGGAGGGCGTCTCCACCACCGCCCCCATGCGGCGGCGGGAGCGGGTGATCTCTTTGCTGTCGTTGGGACAGCCGTAGAGGGTGAAGGTTCCCTCCGTGGGCTCCTGGAGGCCGCAGATCAGGCGGATGAGGGTGGTTTTACCCGCGCCGTTGCGGCCTACGAAGCCGTAGATGGCTCCTTTTTCCACGTGCATGGTCAGGCCGTTGAGAGCCTTTCCATTTTTGTAGTGTTTGATTAAATTTCTGGTCTCCAGAATATAGTCCATTTCCATGCCTCCTTGGTTGGAATGGGCATATTATAATCTCTGCTGGTTAAGAAAGCGGTTAAGGAAATGGATAAGATTTGGTAAAGAGTTTTAAGATTGCTTTATGACCCGATGTTGCGAGTCCGGCGGCAGATCATTCCGCCAGCTTGAAGCCGATTCCCCAGACCGCCTCGATCATCTCCCCTGCCCCGGCTTCCCGGAGCTTCTTCCGCAGGTTGCTTATGTGTACCTTCAGGGAACTTTCCACACAGTCTGGAGTATTGATGCTCAATTGGTCCAAAAGCTGCGATTTTGTAACAACTTGTTTGGGATTCTGCATCAGAAATTTCAAAATTTCAAATTCAGTCCGAGTCAGGCGGATAGGTTCGCCATTAACGGTGGTCTCCCTTGTCCCGGGATCAAGAACAAAGCTTCGACAACGCAGCAAGCCGTCCCTCGGGGATTTCTGCCGGAGCTGGACCGCCACCCGGGCCAACAGCTCCCTGGTATCAAAGGGCTTGGTCAGGTAGTCCGCCGCCCCGCCCCGCAGAAGATTCACTTTATCCTCCACCTCCGCCCGGGCGGACAGAACAATCACAGGAACACCCTCCAGGTGGGACAGCACCGCCTCTCCGCTCAGTCCCGGCAGCATCAGATCCAGCAGAACCAGATCCGGCCTCTTGTTCTCCAGAAGAAGCAGCGCTTCCGTACCGGAATAGGCCCGGAGTACCTCGCAGCCCTCCCGGCGCAGGAGTTCCTCCAGCATGTCCCCCACATATACATCGTCGTCCACGACGGCAATCACTGCGCCGTTCACAGCGTCACCTTCCGAACGGAGAAGGTTCCGTCCGCTTCTGTGGACAGCACCGCCATGGTAGGCATGGCCCGGTACGGTCTTGGAAAGGAACAGCTGCCGGGATTCAGCCACAGCCGCCCCTGAATCCATTCCTCCGCATACTGGTGGGTGTGCCCGCAGATGACCACATCCACACCAGTCAGATTTCTGGGTACATCCGCCCGCTTATGGGTGATGCAGAAGGCTATACCGCCCAGATCAATCCGCATCAATCGCGGCAGCTCCTGCGCCCAGCCGCCCCAGTCGTTGTTTCCCCGGACGCCATATACAGGGGCGATCCGGTCCAGCTCTTGAAAAATGCCGGGATCATCCAGGTCTCCGGCGTGAATAATGCAGTCCATTCCCTTCAACTGCTCCGCCGTTTCCGCCCGCAGGCGGCCATGGGTGTCTGAAATAACCGCAATCCGCACGTCGATTCCCTCCCCCTTCTACTACTCCAGCATGGCAGCAAACTCCTCTTCCGTCAGCACTGGAATTCCAAGCTCATTGGCCTTCCGGAGCTTGCTGCCGGCGTTCTCGCCGGCTACCACATAAGCGGTCTTCTTGCTGACAGATCCGCTGGCCTTGCCTCCTCGGGCCTCGATCAATGCGGCGGCCTCGTCCCGGGTGAATTTTTCCAGCGCCCCCGTCAGTACAAACGTCATTCCTTTGAACTGTTCCCCGGCGCTCTGCCGGGCGGCATCCATACAAACACCTGCCTCTTTCAGGCGGCTGATCAGGTGCCGGGACTGGGGACTGTCCAGCCACTTGCGAATATAGGCGGCGGTAATGCCGCCCACATCGTCAATGGCCGTCAGCTCCTCTTCCGTGGCCTGAGCCAGCGCGTCAAAAGATCCGAATTGAGCCGCGAGGGTTTTTCCCGCCTTCTGTCCCACCTGACGGATGCCGAGGGCGTAAAGCAGGCGCTCCAGTCCCCGCTCTTTGCTGGCAGCGATGGCCTCTACCGCGTTCCGGGCGGATTTCTTCCCCATCCGCTCCAATTCCGCCAGCTGATTCTCGGTCAAAAAGTACAGGTCTGCTGGAGTTCTTACCAGCCCTTTGTCTATGAGCTGGCGCATAACTGCTGGGCCCATGCCATCGATATCCATGGCATCCCGGCTGGCAAAATGAGTCAGGTTCCGATGGAGCTGGGCCGGACATTCCGCGCCGGTACACCGCAGGGCGGCGCCGTCCTCATCCCGGACCACCGCCGCGCCGCACACCGGACAAGCATCCGGCAGACGGTAGGGCCGGGCACCCTCCGGCCGGAGTTCCTTGCAAACCTCCACCACCTCGGGAATGATCTCACCAGCCTTTTGGAGCACCACGGTGTCGCCCACGCGGATGTCCTTCTCATCAATAAAATCCTGGTTGTGGAGAGTGGCGTTAGTGACGGTGGTTCCCGCCAGACGCACCGGTTCCACCACCACTTTTGGTGTGAGTACACCTGTCCGGCCAACTTGAACCACAATGTCCAGCACCCGGCTGGGCCTGCGCTCCGGCGGATACTTATAGGCAATGGCCCAACGAGGACATTTGGCAGTACTCCCGATTACCGAACGATCTGACAAGGAATTTACCTTTACAACAGCGCCGTCCATATCAAAAGGGAACTCGTCCCGTTTTTCCCCCAGGCGGGTGATCTCCGCGTTGAGCTCCTCCGCAGTATTCAGCTCCTTGTGGGGAATGGTCTGAAAGCCCTGTGAAGCAATATAGCAGATGGTCTCTGTATGGGTGGCAAAGGTCTTTCCTTCCGCCAGCTGCAAGTTGAAAACCCGGATGTCAAGCAGGCGTTTGGCGCAGATCTTAGGATCCAGCTGTCGGAGGGAACCGGCGGCTGCGTTGCGCGGATTGGCAAAGGGCGGCTCCCCATTGTCCTCCCGCTGGCGGTTGAGCTTATGAAACACGTTTTTGGGCATGAACACCTCGCCCCGGACAATCAGCCGGGGAAGCTTGTCCGGCAGCGTCATGGGGATGGATTTAATAGTGCGGAGATTTTCCGTCACATCCTCCCCTGTCCGTCCGTCTCCTCGTGTCGCACCCTGCACGAAAAGTCCATCTCGATATTCCAGAGCAACACTCAAGCCGTCCACCTTTGGCTCTACGCTGTATCGGACGGTTTCCAACGCTTCCTCCATGCGCTGGGCAAACTCCTCCACCTCCTCTGGTGAGAAGACATCCTGAAGGCTTTCCAGTGGTACAGAATGCTCTACCTGGGTAAAGCTCTCCAGCGCCGTTCCCCCCACCCGCTGGGTGGGGGAATCCGGGGTGATCTCCTCCGGGTGAGCCGCTTCCAGCTCCTCCAGGCGGCGGAGGAGCTGGTCGTATCTGTAGTCGTCCATTGTGGGATCATCCAGCACATAGTAACGGTATCCCGCCTCATTGAGAATATCCCGCAGTGTCTTCATTTCGCTTTTGTAATCCATTGACTCCTCCGTATTCTCTGCGCGGCCGTTTCCTGGAAGCAGCCGCAGCTTTTATCCATTGTTGATGGCGTATTCATAAGCATCCTCCTGAACATTGTTCCCGGAATCAAAATAAGTATAGGTCCCCGGAACTTCCCCGACAATCACCGTTTCCGCCACAGAAAAAGAATTGGATACCTCTGTTCCCGTACGGAACCCAGGCAGCAAAATTGACATGGAGATATCCACGCACAGCAGAATCCGATGGGTGGTCTGGTTGATTCCCGCGTGGGAAAACTCGTTGTCAAACCGCGCTGAGCAGCTGCCCGTAGACTGCATCCGCACAGAAAACGCGGGACCGCGTCCTGCCAGAAATGCGGATCCGCTCAGCGTCCCCACAGGAATTTGCAGATTGATGTCCGCCACTTCATCAAGGCGTTCCAATATGTCCTGCGTGATAGAGGACTGAAGGCGGTTAAACTCCGCCATATTGCTCACCAGCGCCGCCACGCCGCCGTTGTTGTTCTTTTCCAGAGAAATAAGATCATTGTATTGAATTTCTCCGCTCTCCACCGCATCACTGACTGCTTCCGAGACGATGCGGTTTACCAGATTGGACACCCTCGTTACTGCCAGACTGCCTAAAATCGAGCGCAGGTGGCCGGTGCCAACAATCGTCAGAACCATGAAAATACAAGCCAGGAAAAAGCAGAAAAATTTCACCTTCTGTCGGGGCTGTATGAGAGGACGGCGGCGCATAGGATCATCACCTCACAGCAAGACTATGAGGTGACAGCTTTTCCCTATACCAGAAACTGCCGTTTATTCCGGCAGTGCATTCACCAGCTCCTTGAACACATGGCCCCGTTCCTCAAAATTCCGGAAGCGGTCAAAGGAAGTGCTGGCTGGAGAAAGAAGCACTACATCCCCATCCCCGGACCATTCGTCCGCCAGCTGAACTGCCTCCGGGTAGCTTTCTGTGGTCAGAATCTCCAGTCCGCTGTAATTTTCTGCCGACAGAACCGCCTCCCGGATCACCGCCTCGGTAGCGCCGCAGAGGATCAGCAGCTTGACGTGGTCATTCACCACTGGTCCCAAAGGAGCGTAGCTGATGCCTTTATCTTTGCCGCCTGCAATCAGAATCACCTTTTCCGGAAAGGACCGAAGTCCCGCCATAGTCCGGCTGGGGCTGGAAGCAATGGAGTCGTTGTACCAGCGTACACCCCGGCGTTTTCGCACCAGCTCAATACGGTGCTCCACCCCGCCGAAGGTCCGGGCAAAGCTCAGAATGACCGCATCAGGAACCAGTCCCTGAACGGCACAGATGGCCGCCATATAGTTTTCCACATTATGAGTTCCCGGCAGCAGAATATCCGCCAGCGGAAGCACCGGCCGCGCACCGCTGTCGGCCCGATACCAGATTGTGTCATCCTCCAGATAGCAGCCGCCGGCCGGAACACAGCTGGCAGTACGTGTAAAGTAATTTAACCTTCCATGTGTTCTCTCGGAGAGCTTTTTGGTGATTTCATTGTCCCAATTGCACACAGCTCGATCTGACACTGTCTGATAGTCCAGCAGATGAGACTTTGCTTCCACATATTCCTCCATGCTGGTGTGGACGTCCAGATGATTGGGAGCCAGATTAGTGAGAACAGCAATGTGGGGGCTCTTTTTCATGGTCAGCAGCTGAAAGGAACTCAGCTCCACCACTGCCCAATCTGTGGGACGAATGCTGTCCGCTTCCGCCAGCAGCGGATGGCCAATGTTGCCTCCCAGATGGACAGTATGTCCCGCCGCCTCCAGCATGCGGGCAATCATAGTGGTTGTGGTGGTTTTCCCATCGCTGCCGGTGACGGCCAGAATCGGGCAGGGACAGACGTCAAAGAACACCTCCATCTCTGAGGTAATCGTGCTTCCCCTTGCCCGGGCCTGCTCCAGAAAACGGGGATGCAGCCCAGGTGTACGGAAAATTACATCCTGGTCCAACCTCTCCAGATAGTCCTCCCCCAGGCGGAGCGTGCAGCCCGATTTCTCCAGCTCATCCCCCAGGATGCCAAGTGCGCCTCTCTCCTTTTTGTCGCAAGCGGTAACATCAATTCCCGCCTCCAGCAGAAGGTTCAGCAACGGCTGGTTGCTGATGCCGATACCGATGACGGCAACTCTCTTTCCTTTCAGTGTATCCAGATACCCATGCAGGGTCATGAAAATCCCTCCCTTGTATACTGCCGTTCCGCAGGCGGAGGCAACAATGCCACATTGCCGCAGAAGGCTTCCACACGCAGGCATAGCAGCCGCTTTGCGGCTATTATACCACCAGGCGGTGAAGAAAACAACAAATTTATCCTCTCCGGCGGTTTCTCTCGTTGACAAGCCCCCGGTTCTCTTGTAAAATAAGGATGAGTAAGACAGACGGTCGCGTGGCGGAGGCGAAAGCCCCGTCATGAGGAAAGTCCGGGCTCCACAGGGCAAGGATAACGGGTAACACCCGCCGAAGGCGACTTCAGGAAAAGTGCAACAGAAATAAACCGCAGATCGCGCTGAAACCTTATAGCGGATTCATGCAGGTCGTGCAGCGGGACCTTTGGCCCAGCTGCCGTGAATTGCACTGCCGGCCGCGCCAAGCAGCCGCGGGCGATTTGACTTGCATGGCCTGACAGGCCATTTGCGATCTGTAAGGGTGGAAAGGCGAGGTAAGAGCTCACCCATCGGCTGGAAACTGTCCGATGCTGTAAACTCTATCCGGAGCAACACCGTGGGAGGACATGGATCATGCTGCCCCATTGAGGGGCTGTGCATCCGGATCACGGCCGGCCCGGCCGTCCTCAAGGAGGTGGCTGGAGCGGTCTGGCAACAGGCCGCCTAGATAGATGACCGTCCAATACAGAACCCGGCTTACAGTCTTACTCATTATATTGCACAAGGAAAAAGGCGCCGGAAAGGCGTCTTTTTCCTTGTGCGGCGTACTGCTCAGGGTGGATTATGGAAAGAGAGCATGTTTCACATTATTTTAAGCACCATTCCGCATTATATTGCATAAGCTGTTTTTATAAAATAGCACCAAGAACAGTTTATCAGGAGGCAGTATTATGAAACAGCCTGTTTTTACCGGGTCCTGCACAGCGCTTGCCACACCTTTTACAGATAGTAATGCAATTGATTATCCCGCTTTGCACCGTCTTCTGGACTTTCAGCTGGAAAACGGCACCGACGCCGTTGTGGTCTGCGGCACCACCGGCGAGGCCTCAGCCATGAGCTATGTGGAGCGGATGCGGGTCATTGAAACTGTGGTCCGGCATGTGGATGGCCGCATCCCTGTCATTGCCGGAACCGGCTCCAACAACACCGAAAGCGCCATCACACTCTCCAGGGACGCCGCCCTGGCTGGCGTGGACGCGCTGCTGGTGGTTACGCCCTTTTACAACAAAGCTACCCAAAAAGGACTGATCCGCCACTATACCGCTATCGCTGACGCGGCGGTAAAGCCAGTGATTCTGTACCATGTGCCTTCTCGTACTGGAGTGAAATGCACTGCGGAAACCTATGCCGCTCTGGCAAAACACCCCAATATTGTGGGCGTCAAAGAAGCCGGAGGCGATCTGGCCCTGGTGCAGAAAACACGGGAGTTATGCCCTGAGGATTTCTGCATCTGGTCCGGCAACGACGACGAGACGGCCCCCATGATGCTCTTTGGCGGCAAGGGGGTTATCTCTGTAGCGGCCAATATTGTGCCAAGAGAAATGCATGAACTGACAGCAGCTTGTCTGAATGGGGACTTTACCGCCGCCGGGCGGATGCAGCTGAAGCTCCGCAAACTTTGCGAGGCCCTGTTCTGGGAAGTGAATCCCATTCCCGTCAAGACCGCCCTGGCAATGATGGGATATTGTCAGGAATCCTTCCGGCTGCCCATGTGTGAAATGGAACCCGAGAATCGTGAGAAGCTGAAGGGTGTGCTGAAGGAGTACGGCCTGCTTCCCTGAACAAAAAGACGGAGGATACCAATGATCTATCAGGCACAGAAGAAGGACATTCCCGCCGCCGCAGGCATGGCCGCCCTGCTGTTTGAAGGCAGTCCGGAGGAAGAGTTGGTCAGGGAATTGGATGCCTTGATCGCTTCCGGAACATGCGCAGTGTTCCTCGCTTCCGAGGATGGTCGGCTGACAGGCTTTGCTCAGTGCCAGCTGCGGCAGGATTATGTGGAGGGTACCCGCAGCTGTCCGGTAGGCTATCTGGAGGGAATCTTTGTCCGGCCGGAGTACAGACATCAAGGCCGGGCAAGGGCGCTGCTGTCGGCCTGCCAGCAGTGGGCAAAGGAGCAAGGCTGTACAGAATTTGCCAGCGACTGCGGGCTGGACAATCACGGAAGTCTGGCTTTTCACCTGAAAACGGGCTTTATGGAGGCAAACCGCATCATTTGCTTTACAAAGAAAATTTGAATCCGCCCCCTCCCCTATGCTGCAACATCCCCAATATGGAGGAGGAAATCTCTATGGGGAATACATATGTCCGTTCCGATTGTCAGGAAAATAATGTGCGACGGTTGGAAATAGCAGCATCTGACCAGGATCTGCGATCCCTGGTCTTTTTCAGCGTTCCTTCAAATCCTTTTCTGTTCACCAGAAAAGAATGTCCGCCCTACGCACCGCAGGTCAGTGCAACATATCCCCCATATACCGCCAGCAACGCGAATCCCTGCCATCGCCGGAACCGGGCCGTCACCATGGCCGGAATTACCGCAATGGCCCCCACAAGCAGGCAGGCGGGAATGTCAATACGTGCTGACGCTGTCGATACCGGCAGCGCCTGACCGGAAACCAGGGCGCTGACAGGCAGAATCATGGTAAGATCCAGAATATTGGCACCCAGAATGTTTCCTACCGACAGAGCAGACTGCTTCTTCACAATGGCGGTAACAGTGGTGACAAGCTCCGGCAGCGATGTGCCAATAGCGACAATGGTTACACCGATGATCCTTTCCGAGATCCCGGCCAGCCGGGCCAAGGCACTGCCGCTGTCCACCAGCAGATCCGCCCCCAGCATAACTGCCGCTGCGCCCAGTGTAAATTTTAGGCACTGAAACAGTACCGCCCGCTTCCGGGGAGGTTCCCGAACCGGCCCCAGTTCTCCGCCGTATCGCATGGCCCGGCGTGCACCTCGAAGGTTCTCGTATGTAAAAACAGCAAAAATTCCTGCCAGCGGCAAGGACAGCGCCGGTCCTACGCCTCCCTTTCCGCCTCCCCAGACCAACAGCCCTGCGGCGGAAAGCATCAGTACTGATTTGAGAAAATAGTCTCCCCTGCGAATCCTGACCGGCATGCAGATAACGGATATCGCCATGATGAGGCCCAGATTGGCGGTGACGCTGCCCACGGCATTGCCTACTGCCATATCGGCTTTTCCCTGGCTGGCTGCCATAACAGAGACCAGCAACTCCGGCAGTGTAGTGGCCAGACTGACAATGGTCGCCCCTACGATCAGCTTGGGAATACCACTGACCTCCGCAATCCAGGATGCGGCGTCTACAAACCAGTCCCCACCTTTTACAATCAGAATGATCCCCGCAAGAAAAATCATTCCCAGCATTGCCAGTTCCATTCGACTTCCCCTTTCACACACATGCTGGGCCGACTGTATAGTCGACACACTTGAAAATCGGTAAAGTTCGGTGGTCAAAATGGCACAGGGCGGCGTTGTCGTCTTTGGCGGGCGTCAGCCCGCCTGCATCCTCCGCCTTGCCCCGCGCCATTTTTCCTCCCCTCCTTTTTACCGCTTCTCAAGTGCGTCGACTATACCATGTCCCAGAGGGAGAAACCATGGGCTTTTTGTCATTCAGGGAAAATTTTACGGGGAGAGGACTGAGTCCTCTCCCCGCGATACAATTTACGCTTCCTCTTCTCCACTTATGGAAACCGGCAAACCGTTGACCTCAATATCATTCCCAGCCGGAATCAACAGATACTTGACACCGTCAATTATCCGGGTTTCCACCAGATAACTGCATGACGGCTCTACCGTGACGGTAGCCTCTCCGGCTTTGACTGCAAACCGCTTGCTGTCAATCAGATTCTCTGGGTTCAGAGAGGCGTTTTCACCGAAGCGGTCTGCGCACTCCCTTCGGAATGCCTCCGCCTGCTCTGGGACAACTCCCTGTCGGAGGAGAATCTCCTCCACCTCCCCAACGGTGATGGAAGGCGGCTCCGGATCTTTTTCCTCTTTGCTTGTCTCAATTTTTTCCCGCAGCTGTTCATGGATGGCCTGCACCACCTCCAGACGGCAGGAACCGGCCAGCGCTCCGGTGAGGGCTGACTCAAATGCCTCCCGCTGCTCTCCGGCTGACATAGGAGGCTCGGTATGAAACACCGTGTCCAGAAAATCCTGGTGCAGATCTCCGGCGGATTTGGTGTAAAACAGAACATTGTATATGTTGGCCGCCCTGTCGTCAAAGGTCGGGAATAAAAATCCCAGTTCTGGAGCGGCGACAATCTGCTCCGGAGCGCAGCTGTGAAATTCATTCTCTCCGGCGAAATACCCCAGCTCCATTTTTCCATTCTTCACCGGACAAACGCCGCAGAGGATGTAGCGGTACACAGAGTCAGACTCCCCCCGGCGGTCCTCGCTGTCTCCGCCGCGGTTGGGCACATCATAGACATCATAAGCCAGCAGGATCACATAGTTCATGTCACCCATGTCCAGGGAGTCGATGACCTTATGGTAGAATTCCTCCCTGATTTCTCCGCTTTTCAGCTCCGACTCCCGCAGCGCGGAGAGCAACCGGTATTCGTCGCTGTCCATCACCTGCTCAGTGGAAAATACGATGTCAATCAGGTTTTTCCCAAGAGTTCCAGACAAGGTCTTTTTCAACAGTCCCAGATATTTTTCTGCCTCCTGTTCACTCATCCGGCCCAGATTTTCGTCCAGATAAGAAATAATCTCCTTGTTGCTGTTAACGTAGCATCCGTAAACGCACTTCATGGCACACTTTTCCGGGCGGAGACGGCGGCGCAGTTCCCCCAGTTCTTTTTGGTTCATAAATGAGTCCTCGCTTTTTCAGTCAGTCTCGCCTCTTGGGAAGGCGGCAAATATTTCCTGCCTATTCTGCCGGGAAAATGCCGGAAAAGCAGCTCCCTTCCTGCTCTTCCCAATTGCATCCGTCTTCCAGCCTCACAGGAACAATCCCATGACAACCGGTGTAACATAGCACTCAACGAAAGCCGCCGCCGCAGTCAGCGGCGCAACCAGCAGCACCACCACCCGCAGAAGATCCTCCAGCAGCTCCAACGTCGGAATGCGCTCCGGGCTGCTCACCACCAGACGGCACATATTCCGGCAGAGATAAACGCCGCAGGCAATTGAGAAAATCAGCGCGGGGATTTCAAAAATTCCGTGTGGGAGAATTCCTGCCAGATATGCGGCAATAGAATTCCCGCCGGATGCAAATACCGCTGCCAACAGTCCCAGAAGAGCGCCGTTCATCAGCAGGCTGAAAATGGGGAGAAACAGAAATGGGACAACTCCGTATGCGGCGGACACCAGCATGGCTCGCCAGTTGTTCATCAGCAGCGCGAAAACCGACATCCCCCCATTTTCATCAATCACACCGGATTCCGAGATCTGCTCCATAAAGGAATTCAGCGTCTGATATGCCTGCTCTGGAAACAGAAGCCCGATTCCAACGCCCAGCAGCACCGCAAGAACCATTCCCAGAGCACAGAACCCCAAGGTCCGGCGAAAATCTCCCTTTAAAAACTTTCCCAGCAAGGCTGCCTGTTCTTTCACCCAATTCATTTGCCGAGCATCTCCAGTCCCAGCCGCAGACGCCACAGGCACTCCTCCCTGCCCAGAATAAGGCAGATTTCCACCGCGCCGCCTGGCGTAACAGCCCGCCCCGCCGCCGCGATCCGCACCGGCCACATGAGCGTGGCATTTTTGACCTCCAGTTTTGCCGCAAGGTTCATCAGGCAGTCGTGGATTCCATCCTGGGTCCAGTCTGTGATCTCCTCCAAGGCGGGAATGGCAGATTCCAGCATCTGTCTGGACACCTCAGCATTTGTTTTGGACTTTTTGTTGGTGAACAGGTCCACTTCATAGGCCGGCAGAGTCTCAAAAAATTCCACCTTCTCCGGAATCTCCGTCAGGCGCTCGCACCGGGCCTGAAGCAGGGCGGCAATCGCCCGGGTATCCAGCGCAGGATTCTTCACCGTCTGCCGGATATACGGCTCCGCCACGGCATGGAAGGCTTCCGGCGTCATGGCCCGGAGATACAGGGCGTTGAAATGGGTCAGCTTCTCAATATCAAAGATGGCAGGTGACTTGGATATCCCGCCGATATCAAAGGTTTCCGCCAGCTCGTTCAGAGAGAATACCTCCTGCTCCGCCTTGTCACCTCGGGGACTCCAACCCAGCAACGCCACATAATTGAGAATTGCTTCGGTAAGATATCCCTGGGCCTTCAGATCCTCGTAAGAGGGATCGCCGTGGCGCTTGCTCATTTTGTTCTGCTGGTCCCGCATGACGGGAGAGCAGTGGACATAGGTGGGAACCTCCCAACCGAAAGACTTGTACAGCAAGTTGTATTTGGGCGCGGAGGACAGATATTCGCTTCCGCGCACCACATGGGTGATGCCCATAAGATGGTCGTCAATGACATTGGCGAAATTATAGGTAGGCAGGCCGTCCCGTTTAAGCAGCACCTGATCGTCCAGGGTGGAGTTGTCTACCGTGATATCGCCGAAAATCGCGTCGTGGAAGGTGGTGGTCCCTTTTTCCGGAATCCTCTGACGGATGACATAGGGCTCTCCCGCCTCCACGCGGGCCTGGGCCTCCTCTGGGCGCAAGGCGCGGCAGGGATCAGCCTCACGGTTGAAATCGCCGGAATCCTCCTCGCTCTCGCTTTTCTCACAGAAGCAGTAATACGCATGCCCCTTCTCCACCAGCAGTCTGGCATATCTGCCGTAAGTGTCCCGGCGCTCCGATTGAATATAGGGCGCCACGGGTCCGCCCACGTCCGGCCCCTCGTCGTGGTGCAAACCGCACTCAGCCATAGTACGGTAGATGACGTCCGTCGCGCCGTCCACCAGACGGCCCTGATCGGTATCCTCAATGCGAAGAATGAAAGTTCCGCCGCCGCTGCGGGCGATCAGCCAGGTATAGAGGGCGGTGCGCAGATTGCCCACATGCATATATCCCGTGGGAGAAGGGGCGAATCGTGTACGGATTTTTCCGCGGGGAATTTTGGCCTCCATATCATGGAAATAGGTCATGTCCATTAACAGGCTCTCCTTTATCGTCTTTATCGTCAGTAATTTTCGCTGGATTTCAAGGACGCAGATAATATCCGGATTCCAAGCCGTCCTCCACAAAGGACTCCTGGAGATGGAATCCATTTCTCTCCAGTACACGGATAGAACCGACGTTCGCCAGGAAGGTGAACGCTCCTACACGCTTCAGTCCGAACCGTTCCCCAATCTCCTGCAGGAACAGTCTCAAGGACGCTGTGGCAGCTCCTTTCCCCCACAGTTCCTGTTCAAAAACACAGTAGCTGACCATTGCCTGGGGATCTCCCGACGGGTCCATACCGTAGCACCAGATATCGCCCACATACTGGCCATCCACATAGATTGTGCGGCCAAAGCTCTTTGCGCCGGGTTTCCGGGTCTCGCGAAAAGCTTCCAGCGCTTCTTCCAGAGTCCGGGCCTTCTGCGGCAAAGTTTGTTGGATGACGGGAACGCAGGCTCTACGGAAATATATCGCTGCCGTATCCCCGGTGCGGTCCCGGAGTGTGACTGTCATGGATACGCGCTCCTTCTTCTCAGACTTTGCTGCCCATTATACAATACTTTTTCCGTTCCCGCAACAAGAAAAAATGGCGGACAAAATTGTATTTTCCCTAAAAAGTAACAAGACCGATGACGCTTTGATACAAAGCGGATACAATTTCCAGCGAAAATAATAAAAACTGGGAACTCTTTCTCTTTTCTATGCGTCATATTCTATGGAGGAAAAGCAGTCTCCTTTCACAACACAAGAAAGCGCGAGGGGCAGGTATGAGCGATAAAATATTAATTGTAGACGACGACCATGAAATTCGTGATGTTCTGCGGGTTCTGCTGACCAGTGAGCATTTCGAGGTTGCGGAAGCCTCCGGCGGCGAAGAAGCTTTGCGGTATCTGGAGGAGCATCCGGTGGACCTGGTGATCCTGGACGTCATGATGGATGGGATCTCTGGATACCATGTGTGCCTCCAGCTGCGGGAAAAATGGAACGTACCGGTTCTGTTTCTCACTGCCAAGAGCAAAGAATCGGATCTGACCATGGGCTATTCCAGCGGCGGGGACGACTATCTGGTCAAGCCCTTCTCTTACCCGGAGCTTCTGGCCAGGGTAAAGGGGCTTCTGCGGCGGTATCAGGTTTATCGGGGAAAACCGGAGTCCGCGCAGGAGGAGGCGGAGTGGTGCGGCCTGCGGGTTAACCTTACCAGCAACATGGTCTGGCGCAGCGACCGCGAAATTGACCTGACGGATACAGAGTGGCGCATCCTGCGGCTGCTGATCTGCAATCGCGGAAAAATTTTCTCTATGGAAAATCTTTATGAAAGTGTGTGGAAGGAACCATATTTCCCTTCCTCCTCCAATACCATCATGGTACATATCCGCCGCCTTCGGGAAAAGGTGGAATCGGACCCCCGCCACCCGGAGTACATCAAAACCGTATGGGGAAAGGGGTATCGGATTGGATAAAAAGCATCACTTTTCCCGGCTGGGCGCAAGACTGGTTGGCGTATCGGTGCTGGGTCTCGCGCTGGCCTTCGCCATATTCTATCTGGTGGACAGCGTGGCCGTCCCCTGGTTTTTGCACAGCGAACAGTTCGCTCCCCTCTGGCAACTCCGGGACAAAGCCACTGTCCAGGCGTATCAGGATTACGTGACGGAGCGCGGACTTACCGTTCAGCAGGCAACCAGCGACGAGGACGGACAGTTGAACCGGATCTCCGCCGGGCTTTACATAATTATGGTGGGAAATCCGCCGTTTGACATATCAAGCGCCGCCCCCACCGGCACGAACAGGGATGACATCAACTACAGCCTCACCTGGGAGTACAAAACCGGAGTGGTCGCCACTTCTGTGAACCCCTCAGTGGAAATCCTTATGGAGCTCTACCAGATTCAGTGCGCCGACGGAGTGCTGTACGTCTCCAACACTCCTGCCGCTGTGCGCTATGGCGGACTTGGACGGATCACAGGACTGGCATTGGCGCTGTTGGGATTCTGCGCGGTGGTGATCCCCTCCATTATTCGGCTGCCCAGACGGATTGTGGAGCTATCCAGGGAAACCGGCGTATTGATGGCGGGCGATCTGGAACACCCCATCCATATAAAAGGCCGGGATGAGCTTAGCGAGCTGGGAGAGGACATCGAGAGACTGCGCCGCTCTGTTCTGGCCAGAATCGCAGGCGAGCGGGCGGCGGTGGCTGCCAACAGCCACCTGACCTCCTCCCTGTCCCACGATCTGCGCACTCCGCTGACCAAGCTGACAGGTTACTTGGACATTCTGAACTATCAGAGGTATCAGACTCAGTCCGAGCACGATGAGTTCCTTCGTCTGGCTTCTGAAAAAGCCGCTCAGATCAAAGCTCTCACCGACCAGCTTTTTGCCAGCGCCCAGGTGGACGCGCCCATGTCCGGACTGGAGCAGCCTCCGGAAGCGGTGGATGGCGCGGCGCTGCTGGGGCAGCTTCTGACAGAGCAGTGCGACGACCTTCGCCGGGAGGGCTTTGATGTGGAGCCCCCCGTCTTCTTCCACGACTTTTCTCTCTATCTGTCCACGGCGGACGTCGTGAGGATTTTTGACAACCTGTTCTCCAATCTTCGGAAGTACGCCGATCCGGCTATCCCTGTCCACATTCAGGCGGAGGAGAGCCAGGAAACCGTTGTTTTACGGATAGAAAACCGCGCTCTCCCCGCTCCGGACCGGGCCGACAGCCACGGACTGGGCATACCCACTGTGAGGGAATTGATGGCCCGCTCAGGCGGGACGTTGGAGGTACGGCTGGGCGACGGCGTTTACCGGAGCATGCTGACCTTCCCCAAGTACCGGGGAACCGGAAAAATGTGAAGGAGAAAACGGTATGAAAAAGCGGTGTCTGCTGGTGCTGCTGCTCCTGCTGCTGTGCGCCGGCTGCGGCGGAAAGAACATTCCGGTGGAGGTCTGGGTGGATTACTTCCGGACGGACGATATACCCTGGGAGGAGATCAGAACGCTGACCCTGCCGGAATTCCCGGGGGTCATTTTCACCTGGACCCCTGGGGAAGTGACCGCCAGCGATGGAGAGACAGTCAAAATACTGTTTACCGGAATGCCGGTCTGGAATGTATTTCTGCACGACCTGACCGGCGACGGCAAGCCGGAGCTCTGCGCCACAGTCAGCTGGGGCTCCGGGATCGTGGATACGCATGTGATCGTATATGATTATGCCGCCGGGGCATCTTACTGTCTGTCGGACAGAGGATTCTACGACTATGCGCTGATTGATGAGACCCGCACCTTACAGGTTATAAAATCGCAAACCCCAGGTATCTTGCGGGAAGAGAGAGAATCTTCTGAAAAGGGGACGCTCAGCCTCGTACCGGACGGTGATGGAAATTTCCAACTGGCAATGGAAACGTAAATCGTAAGAATTTGTAAGAGTTTTCCCCATCCCGTTGTAAGATTTATCCGTTATCCTCCTTGTCATACCCAGCCGGCAGAAGTCGGCGGCAAGGAGGATATTTTTATGACAAAACAGAAACATTCCATCCCAGCGGCGCTGCTGGCCCTGTGCCTGCTGCTGACCGCCTGCGGCGGTCAGCAGGACTCAGCTCCATCCCCACTCTCCCAAACGGAGGCATATACCTCGGATATCATTCCGCTGGATCTTCCCCTGACAGAGCTCACAGCCTCTGCCGCAAGCGGCAGAAACCTGTATCTGGCAGGTCTGGAAGATGAGGAATCTGAGGACGATGGGCTGTCCAACAGCTTTTCTTATTCTACCTCAGCCTCTTCTGACGGAGATTCGTTTACTTTCTACTCCGGCGGCGGAGGACGAGCCGTACTATATCGGGTGGACAGCACAGCCGGCACAGCGGCGAAGCTGGAAGGCTATGCGCCGGAGAGCGGCGTTTCCATAGCTTCCATTGTACCTTGCGAAGACGGTTCGCTCTGGGTTCTGGAAGAGACCTCCAGCAGCATGGAGCTGGACAGCATAGAAGGCATGGAGGATGCCGGAAGCGTCTCCGTCAGCATGAACGGTCCCAGCTCTGTCAGTCAGGTCTGGCGGAGGCTGAGCGCTACAGGAGCGGAGGAATTGGAGCGAATAGATGTCGCCAATCCGGCAGAGGCGGAAGCGTTCAGCGAAACGATGATTGATGCTTCCGGCCGGCTCTACGCTGTTAATGGGGCCAATGTTGTGGCGCTGGACGCTTCTGGGGCGGTTTTGTTCACTTGCAAGGGGCAGGACCCTATTGAAAAGCTGATCCCTCTGTCCGGCGGCGGTGTGGGCGCTGTAACCGGCGGCGATTCCGGCCGGACGATTTATCCCATTGATCCGGAAACTCAGACCTTTGCCGGTCCCCTTCCCCTGACGGGCAGCGCGGACCGTTTCTATGCCGGAGATGAAAGCCGGTCCTTCCTCTTTACCAGCGGCGACAGTCTCTACGGCTGGCCAAAGGACACAGCTTCTCCGGAAAAACTGCTCAGCTGGAGCGGCGCGGGAATAGATCGGAGCCAGGTGGTTGCCGCAGCTTTCCTGCCCGACGGTCAGGGGGCCGCCCTCCTGCAGGACGGAACCGTCTGGCCTGCCTCCTACTCTCTGGCTCGTCTTTCTCCCGCCGGAGAGGAAGATTTGGCGGGTCGGAAGGTTCTTACCCTGGCAACTTTGGGATTGCGCAGCGAAATCCGAACCCGGGTATTGGAATTCAACCGTACCAGCGGAACCCACCGCATTGAGATTCGGGACTATTCCGAGTTCAACACGCCCGGCGACGTCTCTGCGGGCCTGAACAAGCTCAATACGGAAATCCTTGCCGGGAATATGCCGGATTTACTGGATGTCTCAGAGGAATTGTCTCTGCGGCAGTACGCCGCCAAAGGATTACTGGAGGACCTTTGGCCCTATATTGAGTCCGACTCTGCCCTTGGCCGGGAAAAGCTGATGGAGCGCCCTCTGGAAGCGGCGGAAATCGACGGAAAGCTGTATCAGATCTTCCCTCGTTTTGCTATCGCCACGACGGCGGGAGCCGCCTCTGCCGTAGGCAAGCAAATGGGCTGGACTCTGGCGGAGCTGCGTGACGCTCTGGCCGGTCAGCCGGCGGGGTGCAGCGTTCTGAAAGCCAATGAAACCAGAGAATCCGTTTTTGAATCCATGTTTGCCGGCAGTCTGGACGAATTCGTGGACTGGGAGACGGGATGCACCCGGTTTGATTCGCCGGAGTTCCGGGCCATCCTGGAATTCTGCGCCGCATTTCCCGCGCAGGCGCAGAATAATGCCGTCGAGGAGACGGACGCATATACCCGTGTGCTCCGCGGGGAGCAGCTGCTTCTGCCGGTATATCTCAGTGATCTGACTTCTGTTCAGATTTACCAGAGTATCTTCAGCGGCAATATGACATTTGTGGGCTATCCAAGCGAAAGCGGCAGTGCGGCCAGCTTTGCCGCTGAAGGCGGCAGTCTGGCTCTCTCAGCCTCCTGTCAGGAGAAGGAAGCGGCCTGGAGTTTTCTGAGGCAGGCGCTGCTGCCCAGCGAAGAGAAGGTTTTTAACGGCTTCCCCATCAACCGGGAGGATTTTGATCTCGCTGCCGCAGAGAGTATGAAGATTACATACGCTCAGGACGAAGATGGAAATCTGATCACAGGTCCCGACGGCGAGCCCCTGCTGGAAGGCACAGTCATCGTTTTCATAGGCGGCCAGCCCGTTATGCTCAAACCGGCTACCGAAGAGGATTACCAGCAGGTTATGGCACTGTATGAAGCGACAAGCAGGCTTTCCGAACAGGACGAAAATATCTGGTCCATTGTGAGGGAGTGCGCCGGGGCCTGCTTCGCAGGCGACCGGACGGCGGAGGACGCCGCCAAGGACGCTCAGAACCGGGTAGAGCTGTATTTGAACGAACAGCGGTAGGAATATTTTACCAGCCTCCCCCTTTCGACAAAAACGGAACGGCGGAACAATTTATAATGACTGCAAGCAAATCTTCGGAACATGCTTGCAGTCATTTTTTATGCGCAAAGGAGACAAGCCATGGAAATGCGGTATAAAACGGAGAACCGGCAGTTGACCATCACGCTTACCGGAGAGTTGGACCACCACGCTGCCAAGAAGCTGATGGAATCCATTGACCGCTGCATGGAGCAGAATCTGCCTGTCAAGACCCTGCTGGATCTGGGCGGGCTGACCTTTATGGACAGCTCCGGCATCGCGGTGGTACTGCGGGCCAAGCGGCGGATGGAGGCGCTGTCAGGAACGCTGGTAGTGGTGAATATTCCCCGCCAGGCATCCCGCGTGCTGGAAACAGCCGGGCTGGGCCGGTACGTGGATCTGATATAGGAGGAGGTGCGCCATGAAAATGAAAAGCGACAATTACATAACGCTGGAATTTCTCAGCCGCAGCGCTAACGAGGGGTTTGCCCGTGGAGCGGTGGCTTGCTTTGCCGCACAGCTGGACCCCACTCTGGAGGAGCTGGGAGACATCAAAACCGCAGTCAGCGAAGCTGTCACCAACGCCATCGTTCACGCTTACCCCGACCGTCTGGGGAAGATCGTCATCAAAGCCAGAATTCTGGAGGGCGGCATTCTGGAGGTTTCCGTCCGGGACTGGGGCCGGGGCATCGCGGACGTGGAGAAGGCCCGCCAGCCGCTCTATACCACCGGCGGCGAGGAGCGCAGCGGTATGGGCTTCACTATTATGGAGAGCTTCATGGACCAGCTCACCGTCCGCTCCCAGGATGGCAAAGGTACCCGCGTTACCATGCGCAGGCGCATCCAGCCCCGGCGGCAGGTCCGATGACAACGGAGGCACTGGATCTCCTCGCACTGGCCAAGCAGGGCAACGAGGCGGCTGCGGCAAAGGTGCTGGAGGAAAACAGCGGACTCATCTGGGCGGTGGTCCGGCGGTATTTTGGTAAAGGCGTAGAACCAGATGATCTGTATCAGCTGGGATGTCTGGGATTTCTAAAAGCAGTGCGGGGCTTTGACGCGGAATACGGCACCCAGTTCTCCACCTATGCCGTACCAAAAATCGCTGGAGAAATCCGGAGATACCTCCGGGATAACGGGCTGATCAAGGTCGGACGGAGCCTTCGGGAGCAGAGCATCAGCGTTTATACTACACGGGAGCGGCTGCGGACCGCTCTGAGCCGGGAACCGCTCTTGTCGGAGCTCAGCGAGGCCACCGGACTCTCTCCGGAGGAGATCGCGGTGGCGGAGCTGGCCGCGGCACCTCCCGACAGTCTTCAGCAGGAAAACGCGGATGGGCTGACGCTGGAATCCACTTTGGCGTCTCCGTCCACAGAAGGGGATCTTTTGGAAAGAATCGCCCTGCGCGCCGCAATAGACTCCCTTCCAGAGAAGGAAAAGGAGACAATTTTATTGCGGTTCTACAGAGGATTGACCCAACAGCAATGCGCAAAAATTCTGCAAGTCAGTCAGGTGCAGATCTCACGGCTGGAAAAGCGCGCAATTGAAAAACTGCGGGAAAAAATGGGATGAAGGCGAGGCCGGAAAGGCCTCGCCTTTGCAAATGCGGCAGGGCCTTCATCAGCATGGAAAAAAGAGGTTGATTTTATCCCTTGAAAGTGATAAAGTCATGACTGTGCATCAGAGGAAGGACAAGCAGAGCCCTCGCGGACACGCGAGGGCTTGTTTTATTGGGAGGAACGTCATGGTTATTACCGAGCTTTTGGAACGCAACGCCCGTCTCTATGGGGATGAAACCGCGCTGGTAGAACTGAGTCCCACGGAGGAGCGGGACAACGCTGTCACATGGCGGGAAGCCAGCCTGATTGAGAGCGCCCGGCCTGACGCGCCCTACCGCCGGGCTTTAAGCTGGCGGGATTTTGACCGCCGGGCCAACCGTTTTGCCAACCTCCTGCTCAGCCGGGGCATGGAGCGGGAGGCCAAGGTTGGCATTTTGATGACAAACTGTCTGGAATGGCTGCCAGTATATTTCGGCATTCTGAAGGCTGGATGTGTGGCCGTTCCGTTAAATTTCCGGTATTCCGCAGAGGAAATCAAGTACTGTCTGGAGCTGGCGGATGTGGAAGCGCTGGTGTTTGGTCCGGAATTCATCGGGCGGATAGACACAATCCAGGAACGGCTGTCTCAGATAAAAATGTATTTTTTTGTAGGCAGGGACAAGCCCGCCTATGCAGAGGACTGTTTCCGCCTGATGAGCTTCTGCTCCTCCAGCGCCCCTCCGGTCGCCCTGGAGGAAACCGACCGCGCCGCCATCTATTTCTCCTCCGGAACCACCGGTTTTCCCAAGGCGATCCTTCACAATCACCGCGCCCTCCTCTCCTCCTGTGAGACAGAGCAGCAGCATCACGGTCAGACCAGAGGAGATGTCTTTCTCTGCATTCCGCCGCTGTACCATACCGGCGCGAAGATGCATTGGTTTGGCAGTCTGCTCTCAGGCAGCCGGGCGGTATTGCTCCGGGGGGTGAAACCGGAGTGGATTCTCCGGGCTGTCACGGAGGAAAAATGCACGATTGTATGGCTTCTGGTGCCCTGGGCCCAGGACTTGCTGGATGCCATTGATTCCGGAAAGGTAAATCTGGACAACTACCTGCTGGATCAGTGGCGGTTGATGCATATCGGTGCACAGCCGGTTCCGCCCAGTCTCATCAAACGGTGGAAGCAGGTATTCCCCAGCCATCAGTACGACACCAATTATGGCCTCAGTGAATCCATCGGTCCCGGGTGCGTTCATCTTGGGGTGGAGAATATCCACAAAGTAGGTGCAATCGGCATTCCAGGCTATCACTGGGAAGTCAGAATCGTTGATGAGCAGTGGAATGCGGTTCCTCGGGGCGAGATCGGTGAGCTTGCGGTTAAGGGCCCCGGAGTGATGCTCTGTTACTACAAGAACAAAACTGCCACCGACGAAATTCTGAAGGATGGGTGGCTGTATACCGGCGATATGGCCCGAATGGATGAGGATGGGTTTATTTTTCTGGTGGACCGGAAGAAAGACGTTGTTATTTCCGGCGGTGAGAACATCTATCCGGTGCAGATTGAAGACCATCTGCGAAAGTACGACAAGGTCAAGGATGCTGCGGTAATCGGCCTGCCGGAACCCCGGCTGGGGGAAATTGCGGCGGCAATCATCGAGGTCAAAAAGGGCGTTGCCTGTACGGAAGAGGAAATCAACGCATTCTGTAAGGAGCTGCCCCGGTATAAACGGCCCAGAAAGATTATCTTTGACTGTGTGCCCCGCAACCCCACGGGTAAGATTGAAAAGCCGGCGCTGCGGGAGAAGTACTGCCATGGACGTCTGGTAGAAGCGCAGATCTGCGGCTGAGAAATAGAAAAGACGATGATGAGAATAACCCAGAAGAGCATTGAAGCGGGGGATGAAAAAAGAGTTGAAACCAATAGGTGTTGCCCTGTTGTTTATTATCTGTGTGGTAGTTGCTGTATGGGTGTATATTGGGATCCGGCCTGCCGCACCAAAAGACTATCAAAAAAGCGTAGAAACCGGTAGCGCAATCGAGGCAAAGTATATGTCAAACGGAGGCTATGAAGTTTCCATCTATGAAGAAACGGCATTGCAAGTTTTCAAAAAGTATGTCATCTACTATCCATCGGAGCTTGAAACCGCCGGCAAGCAATACCCTGTGATCGTAATCTGTAACGGAAGCGGTACGCCTGTCACCAAATATCCCGCCGTTCCAAAACACTATGCATCCTGGGGATTTATCGTGATAGGAACGGAAGAGGAATACGCTTGGAATGGCTTTGCCGCAGAGATGAGCATCCGGCACCTGCAACGGCTGAATGATGCCAGGCTGATGGGAGACGGGAAAACCAATCTTTTCTATCAGAAGATTGATTTATCTCGAGTGGGCATTGTCGGACATTCTCAAGGCGGCGCTGGTGTCTTGAACGCCGTAACGGCTCAGAAACATAAGGATATTTATCAGGCGGCGGTTTGCTTGTCTCCCACCAACAAAGAATTGGCAGACAGACTGGAATGGACATACGATGCGGCTTATGTCGATACCCCCATCCTACTGATATCCGGGGCAGGCGGGGGAGACGATTGGGTCGTGACGGGGAAACAGCTGGAAAGCATATACAGCGACATAGCCGCCAATAAAGTCATGGCCAGAAGAAAAAGTACCGTTCATAGCGAGATGCTCTACTCTGCGGACGGCTACGTGACCGCATGGTTCATGTGGCATCTGCAAGGAGATGGCGAGGCAGCCGGCGCATTTGCCGGAACAGCGCCGGATCTGTTGCAGAATCCCCTCTACCAGGATCAGCACCTTGACATCGGACCATATGAAGGATAATATAAAAGACAGACGAAAAAATCAGGAGGAATCCAGATGAAAACCTTGCTTTTAGGCAACGAGGCAGTTGCCAGAGGCCTCTATGAAGGAGGCTGTACCTTTGTTTCCAGTTATCCAGGAACTCCCAGCACAGAAATCACCGAGGCAGCCGCCAGATATCCAGAGATTTACGCCGAGTGGGCTCCCAATGAGAAAGTCGCCATGGAAGCCGCCTTCGGCGCATCTCTGGCGGGCCGCCGCAGCTTTTGCGGTATGAAGCACGTGGGGCTCAATGTAGCTGCCGACCCCCTGTTCACCATTGCCTACACCGGCATCAACGGCGGCATGATCATCGGTGTGGCCGATGATGCCGGCATGCACTCCTCCCAGAACGAGCAGGATTCGCGCCATTACGCCAAAGCCGCCAAATTGCCTATGCTGGAGCCCAGCGACTCCGCCGAAGCCCTGGAATTTACCAAGCTGGCTTATGAGCTCTCTGAGTCGTTTGACACTCCTGTCATTATGAAGATGTGCACCCGGATTTCCCACTCCCAGAGCACAGTGGTGCTGGGAGAGCGGGAGGACCCTGCACCCAGGCCCTACGAGAAGGATGGGGCGAAATATATTATGATGCCCGGCAACGCCAAACGCCGTCACCCTGTGGTGGAGGAGCGGCTGAAAAATATCGCCCGATGGGCGGAACATGCCTCCGTCAATCGCATTGAGGCAGGTCAGGATTACAAAATGGGAATCATTACCTCCTCCACTAGCTATCAGTATGTAAAGGAGGCCTGCGGTAATACATATCCCGTTCTCAAGCTGGGTATGGTCTGGCCTCTGCCGGAGAAGAAGATCATCGACTTCGCCAAGACGGTCAGCCTGCTGGTAGTCGTCGAGGAACTGGACGGGTTCATCGAGGAGCATTGCCGGAAGCTGGGGCTGGCCTGCGCCGGAAAGGATCACTTCTCCTGTGTGGACGAATTGAGCCAGAACATTATAGCGGAGCAGCTGGCTCACAAGAAGTGTACCGGCATAAAGTTGAACGAGGATATCCCGCCCCGTCCGCCTGTAATGTGCGCCGGCTGTCCCCACAGAGGACTGTTCTACACGCTGAAACAGAACCGTCTGACCGTTCTGGGGGATATTGGCTGCTATACCTTGGGCGCGGTTGCCCCGCTGGGCGCCATGGACACCACCATCTGCATGGGAGCCTCTATCTCCGGCCTCCACGGCTTCAACAAGGCAAATGGCAGCGAAAGCACCGGCAGGACGGTGGCCGTGATCGGTGACTCCACCTTCATGCACTCCGGCGTCACCGGACTGATCAATACGGCCTACAACGAATCCCATTCCACCATCATCATTCTGGACAACTCCATCACTGGCATGACGGGCCACCAGCAGAACCCAACCACTGGATTTAATCTCAAGGGTGATCCCTGTGCCAAAATTGATCTGGAAAGCCTGTGCCGCGCCATCGGCATCAACCGGGTACGGGTGGTGGACCCCTATGATCTGGCCGCCTGCGACGCGGCGGTCAAAGAGGAGCTTGCGGCCAACGAGCCGTCGGTCATCATTTCCCGCCGTCCCTGCGCCCTGCTGAAATACGTCAAGCATTCCGGTCCTATTGCAGCGGCCCCGGACAAATGCGTGGGCTGCAAGTCCTGTATGAAAATCGGCTGTCCGGCCATCAGCATTGCAAACGGCAAGGCCGTTATTGACAACACCCTCTGCACCGGCTGCGGCGTATGTGCGCAGCTGTGCAAGTTTGATGCACTGGGCGGAAAGAAGGAGGCGTGAGCATGGAGACAAAAAATATGATGATTGTGGGCGTAGGCGGTCAGGGTACCCTGCTGGCCAGCAAGCTGCTGGGCCGCCTGCTGCTGGGCAAGGGCTATGATGTGAAGGTCAGCGAGGTTCACGGCATGAGCCAGCGGGGCGGCAGTGTGGTCACATATGTCCGCTGGGGAGAAAAGGTCTACTCCCCCATCATTGACAAGGGGCAGGCGGACGTCATCCTCTCCTTCGAGCTGTTGGAGGCCGCCCGGTGGACAGAGTACCTGAAGCCCGGCACCGGAAAGATTATCACCAATACCCAGCAGATCAACCCTATGCCCGTCATCACTGGCGCTGCTGCGTATCCCCAGGGACTGGTGGAGAAAATGCAAGCCGCCGGTATGGATCTGGACGCCATCGACGCACTGCGGCTGGCTGAAGAAGCCGGGAGCAGCAAGGCAGTCAATATCGTTCTGTTGGGGAGGCTCTCCAAGTGGTTTGACTTTACTGAGGCGGAGTGGCTGGACGCCATTGAGCAGAGCGTCCCTCCAAAATTCCTGGAAATGAACAAGAGAGCGTTCCAGCTGGGACGGCAGGCATAAAAATGAGGTCCGGAGGCAGACGTCTCCGGACCTCATTTTTATGATTCTTCAACCAGAAGCACAGCGTCGTTACTGCCCTGAAATCTTGGATTGGCAGGGACGGCGAACGCGCAGGGTTCCCATTCCGCCGTCCACCTCGCACCAGGTTCCCATAGGCAGCGTCACCATCGGCTGGCAGTGAGCGGAACGGACGTTATACAAAACAGGTTTATTCCATCCGGCAAAAAAGTCCCGCAGCAGCGCCTCCGGTCCATATTCCTCCCGATAGGCGTTGCGGCAGTTGGTGAACGCGCCGAACACCAGTCCGGCAGCGCTGTCCAGCACGCCGTTGTATTTCATCTGCCACAGCATTTCTTCCAGCGCGTAAACATCCTCTCCCACATCCTCCAGAAAAAGAATACAGTCTTTAGCGTCAATCTGCCAAGGGGTTCCCAGAGAGGTGGACACCAGGGACAGGTTGCCGCCGATCAACCGTCCGCAGGCGCGGCCGGGGTGCAACGTCTGAATTACTTCTCCCGGGGGATTGATGATGTCCAGACACGCCTCCATTTCCAGCGCGGCCTGTAAACTCACCCAGGAAAACAGGTCATTCTCCCAGGCGAGGATCCCGTTTGCGGTAGGCCCATGGAAGGTGACGAACCGGCATCTCTGCTGAATGGCCAAATGAAGCGTCGTCACGTCGCTGAAACCGATCAGCGGCTTGGGATGAGCAGCAATACAGGCATAGTCCAGAAGCGGCAGCAGCTGCCAGGCTGTGCTGCCGCCTCTGGTGCACCATATGGCGTCAATGGCCGGATCCGAGAAGCCGCCATTGAGATCGGCAGCCCGAAGGGCGGGCGGAGCGGCAGCGTAACCGTTGGGCGAAGAGCTCCGGCAGGAGTTCCCAATTCTTACCCGGAAACCCAGTTTCTCCACCGCGGCAGCAATAACTTCCACCGGCTGATCCTTTGACAGAGGAGAGGAAGGAGATACCAGCAAAACAGTATCTCCTTTTTTCAATTTTGGCGGAAACCGCATAAAAACCTCCTTATAAATCACACAGAAAGTCCACCGCCGCCTGAATTTCCACAGCGGCAGCCAGCGGCAGCGCCTCCATGTCAGCCGTGAAGCGCGGATTATGGTTGGGATAAGTGAATCCCCTGCTTTCATTCCCTACTCCGATATAATAGTAGCATCCAGGGACAAGGTCGGAGAAATATCCAAAATCGTCGGTTCCCATGGAAGGTTCCGGAAGCTCCAGGACGTTTTCCTTTCCCAGAATCTTCCCCGCCGCCCGGCGGAGCAGCTCCGTCATTCCCGCGTCATTCCGGCAGCCGGGGTAGCTCTCAAAAATTTCCACCGCCGACTCCACGCCCATTGCCAACGCCATACCGGAGACAATCCCTTGAAAGTCCTCCTTGACCCTCTCCCGCGCTTCACCCCCCATGGTACGGAGAATTCCGGTAAACCGCGCCTCCTCTGGCAGAATATTGCCTGCCGTACCGCTGTGAAAGCTCCCCACCGACACTATCACCGGCTCCGTGGGAGAAGTCCGGCGGCTGGAAATGGTTTGCAGTGCGGTGATGATCTGCGCCCCTGCGACAATCACATCGTCTCCCAGGTGCGGTTTTGCCCCGTGGGATCCTCTCCCCTTCAGCGTAATGGCAAAGGGATTGGACGCCGCGCATATCGGCCCGGATTTTACCAGCGCCGTCCCCACAGGGATGCCGCTCTCTACATGGCAGCAAAGCATCGCATCCACACGCGGGTTCTCCATGCAGCCTGCCGCGATCAGCCGCGCAGCGCCGCCGTCTCCTTCCTCGTCCGGCTGGAAAAACAATTTGACTGTTCCTGTCAGACTCTCCCGATGGTTTTGCAGAACCTCCGCCGCGCCCAGCAGGGCGGCGGTATGGAAATCATGGCCACAGGCATGCATCACACCGGGATTCCGCGAGGCGTAAGGCAGTCCGGTTTCTTCTGTAATGGGCAGTGCATCAATATCCGCCCGAAAGCCGATGGTTTTACCAGGCAACCGGCCCTGAATGACTGCCGCAGTGCCTGTATCTGCCAGAGGCGTATATGGAATCCCCAGCTCTTCCAGACGGCGGCGGATCAGATTTGCCGTCCGGTGCTCCTCCCTGCCCAACTCCGGGCAGCGATGGAGCGTTTGAAACAGCTCCTCCATAACAGGAGCCAGTGCCAATGCCTTTTCTTTGATCTTGTCAATCATATACTTCTCCTCTGGGTCTCAGATACCGGACGCCTTCTGCGAATTCCTCCACATTATACACGTCAGTTTTCCGTTTGTCACGTATTTTTTCCAAGTAAACGTCAAGATTGTCATGGTCAGGCCCTGGCGCATATTCTGGAATGAGAAATCAAACAGTTTGGAGGAAAATCCATGACAGGCACAACTCATTTTTTCCTCGGCGCCAACAGTGGTCAAGGTTTTCAGAATCTGTTTCCCCGCTTCTGTGAACCGGAGGCGCACTATGATCTCCTGGTTCTCAAGGGTGGCCCCGGCGTTGGAAAGTCTACCATGATGAAAACCATTGGAAAATCATTGGAAGAGAACGGAGAGCAAGTGGAATACCTTTACTGCTCAGGCGACCCGCAGTCCCTGGATGGCGTACATATTCCCCGCATTCACACCGCAATTGTAGACGGAACAGCTCCTCACATCATTGAGCCAAAGTATCCGGCCGCTGCGGACCGGTATGTGAATCTGGGACAATTCTATGATATTGCTGCGGCAAAGAAGAACCGCGCGGATGTCGTCCGGTACTCCCAGGCAGGGGCTTCCGCCTACCAGCGAGCCTATCGGGCCTTTAGCGCGGCCCGTCAGATGGACGACGGCGCCGCCGCTTTGATCTCGGAGGGCCTGGATGCCGGCAAGCTG
>CAJTUD010000014.1:34641-42041 GCA_910579725.1 uncultured Oscillospiraceae bacterium
CCGCACCGACGGCATCATCGGCCGCGAGCTTCGAGGCAAGGGTTCCGGCGGAAAGGACGTCTTTCGCTTCCTGGGCAGCCTTACCTGTCGAGGCCCTGTTTGGCGCTTTGACACCGCGCAGACACTTTGCCCCAAGATCTATCAGCTTCAAGATACATATGGTCTGGCGGCGCCTATGCTTCAACGGCTTCATACTGCCGCTGCTGCCAGAGGCTTCCAGTGCATTGTCTGTCCTGATCCGGAACATGTGGACCGCATCCAGCATCTGCTGCTGCCAGAACTGGGCCTCGGTTTTGTCACCAGCAAGGAGGACATGGCGTATACTGGCTCTGCTTACCGGCGGGTGCGGCTGGACGCCATGATAGATACCTCACACTATAAGCGGTTCAAGGCTCGCCTTCGCTTTTCCGCTCGGGTGGCCGGAGCTCTTCGGGAGGAAGGAGTGGAAGCGCTTCGGGAAGCCAAGGCCGCCCACGATCAGCTGGAAGCGGTTTATCATCCTCATGTGGATTTTGAAGGCGTCAACCAACTGACCCAGGAGGAACTTTCCAGAATCAGAAGTTATCTCTGAAGGCCCGCATTTAAAAACCGAAACAGGCTGGGAGGATTCCGCCGGCTATATTGGAATTTTCACAGTGCGTACAACCGGATGCTCACGGCTTCCGCTGCTGGCCGTCCGGCTGTACGCACTGATTTTTCCACTCACAGTCTAATTCTTATGGAGAATCTTCTCATAATTTTCGATTTTATAATTGAGTCGATCCAGAGACGTCTGCATTTCATTCATTCTGGTCAAAAGCAGCTCACGCTGTTCCATCAAAATTTCCTTCCTTCGCTTTTCCGTACCCTTCCTTTGTTGGCACAGTGCTGCGTACTCAATCAGCGCCTCGATCCGCACGCCTGCGGAACGCAGGCATTTCATCAGCGCAATCCACCGGCAGGATTCCTCTGTGTAGTCCCGAATGCCGCTTTTGGTCCGCGGCACTGGAGGAATAATGCCGATCCGTTCATAATACCGCAGCGTATCGGCGGTTATATCGTATTTTCTGCTGGTTTCCGCGATGGTCATTGTTTTCTCTCCTTATGCGCCAAAAAGCGCCTCCGCCCGCTTCATGTTCTCCATCACTGCCACACCAAAGGGACATCTCTTTTCGCAAGCTCCGCACTGTACGCACTCCCCTGCCTTCCGGGGCAGAGCGGCATAATGTTCCCTGACAGTTTCCGGAATCTCTCCCTGTGCCCTGCATAGATTGAGAAATTTGGTCACGCTGGCCACATTGATCCCTTTGGGGCAGGGCGCACAGTGCCCACAGTACATACAGTGCCCCACCCAGCTGATTTTGGGCATGGAGGCAAATGCGGCGGCATAGTCCCGCTCCTCTTCCGCCGCATTCTCATAGGCAATGCTGGTTTTCAGATCTTTTATAGACCGGGCTCCGCACATGACCGAAGCAACCGCCGGACGGGTCAGCGCATAATGCAGGCACTGATGCGCCGTCAAGGCTACCCCCGCCGGGGACATGTCTGCTTTCAGCAGGTCTCCGCCGCCGAAGGCTTTCATCACAGTAATGCCCACCCCCAGCCGCTGGCAGGTTTCATACAGCGCCTGCCGCTGCGGATCCATATTTACCAGCGGCTTTTCGTAGCTTTTGTCCGCCCACAGCTCCTCCACATCCTCACTGGCAGGCTGGAGGTCGTAACAAGGGTTGATGCTGAACATCAGCACGTCAATTTTCCCTGTGTTCACTGCCGCCAGCGCCACCTCCGGGTTATGACTGGACAGGCCGGTACTCTTAATGGTCCCCTCCGCCTTCAGTTCCAGTACATAGTCCAGTCCAGAATACCATTTTTCAGTACAGACTCCCAATCCTCCAACGCGTCCACATAGTGGATCATTCCCACGTCCAGATAGTCTGTCCGCAGCTGCTCAGCCATCCCCTCTTTTGCCTCGGTCAGAGTCCGGGTGCGTTTGTATTGACCGTCTTTCCACACCGAGCAGATGTGGCCCTGGAGAACAAATCTCTCCCGTCTTCCCTCGATGGCTGCGCCCAAGCCGATTCTTACCTGGGGATTTGGGGTATAGAGGTCGATACAGTTCACACCTGCGGCAACCATCAGATCCACCATTTCCCGCACCTGCTCCCCGGTCTTTCCGATGAACCCCTCGCAGCCTATGCCAATCTCCCCCACCTGAATGCCAGTACGTCCCAATGTGCGATATTGCATATGTATGCCTCCTCTTCTTTCTCCTGCATATTGCTTTTATTTCAGCATAACACCTGGAGCAGGCTCAAAGTCAATATATTTCCGAAAATTATTTTTCCTGCGTCAGCTTCTCTCCAATCAGATCATTGGCAATGGAAAACGCGTTTATTCTTCTTTTGGCCAGAGTAATCTGTGATTGATATTTTTGTGGATTGTCCTTGGATTCAAAGGTTTTTATAACCTCCCCCAATTTGTGCAGTGTAGAATCAATCTGGCGCCGGGCTTCCAGCAGCTCTTCTCTTGTATACTCCGCAAAAACGCCTCCCTTCATATTCAGCAGCGGCGCGGTATGCCAAAGCATGCCGCGCCGCTCATCCTTTTTACTTTCTGGGCTTTACAATCAGATTCACCAGCTTGTTTTTCACGTGAATCACCTTTACAATGTCCATGCCTTCCACAGCTCGGGCAACCTTTTCTACAGCCTTGGCAGCTTCCACCACAGCCGCTTCCTCGCTGTCTACAGGAACGTTGATGGTTCCCCGCAGCTTGCCCTGAACCTGAACGGCCATTTCCACAGTGGAGGCAACCGTTTTGCTCTCATCGTAGGCGGGCCACCCCATCTGACAGGCCATCTTCCCTTCTGCTGCGGCAAAGCCCATCGCTTCCCACAGCTCCTCGCACATGTGAGGCGCAAAAGGATTCAGCAGCAGCAGCAGAGTCTTCATATCGCCCCGGGAGCATCCGTTGGCATAGAAGTCATTGACCAGCGCCATCATGGCGGCAATGGCGGTGTTGAATTTCATCGCCTCTATGTCGTCCGCCACCTTTTTGATTGTTTTGTGGATGCCTGATTCGTTGGCGGGAGTGTAGTCCGGACTGTTCGTACAGCTCTCAGAGAGGTTCCAGACCCGGTCAAGGAACCGCTTGCAGCCTTTCACTGCGTTGTCGGACCAGGCTGCGGCTTTCTCAAAATCGCCGATGAACATAATATACATCCGCAAGGTGTCCGCGCCGTAAGCTTGGATGATATCGTCCGGGTTCACTACGTTGCCCCGGCTCTTGCTCATTTTTTCGCCGCCCTCCCCAAGGATCATACCGTGGCTGGTACGCTTCCGGTAGGGCTCCTTGGTGGGGACCACGCCAATATCATAGAGGAACTTATGCCAGAACCGGCTGTAGAGCAGGTGGAGGGTGGTGTGCTCCATGCCGCCGTTGTACCAGTCTACCGGAGACCAATACTCCAAAGCCTCCTTGGAGGCAAGCGCTTTGTCGTTGCGGGGGTCCATATACCGCAGGAAATACCAGCTGGATCCGGCCCATTGAGGCATGGTGTCCGTCTCCCGCCGGGCCGGGCCGCCGCAGCAGGGACAGTCCGCAGCCACCCAGTCGGTCATCTTGCTGATGGGGCTCTCCCCATCGTCGGTGGGCTCGTAGCTCTCCACCTCCGGCAGCAGCAAGGGCAGCTGGTCTTCCGGCAGGGGCTGCCAGCCGCACTTCTCACAGTACACCATCGGGATGGGCTCGCCCCAGTACCGCTGGCGGGAGAAAACCCAGTCGCGAAGCTTGTAGTTGACCTTTGCCTCGCCGATGCCCTTCTCCTCCAGCCATTTGGTGATAACGGGAATGGCATCCTTGACGGTCAGGCCATTCAAAAATTCGGAGTTGACCAGAATACCGGTCTCATCCTTGGCAGTAAAGGCGGCTTTCTGCACATCTTCCCCACCGGAAACCACCTCAATGATCTCACAGCCAAACTTTCTGGCAAACTCCCAGTCCCGGTCGTCATGAGCGGGAACAGCCATGATGGCTCCGGTCCCATAAGTTGCCAGGACATAATCAGAGATGAAAATAGGAATCTCCCGCCCGGTTACAGGGTTCACACCCTTCACGCCGTCCAGACATACGCCGGTCTTTTCCTTGTTCAGCTCCGTACGCTCCAGATCGCTCTTGGAGGCGGCGGCACGCTGGTACGCCTGAACCTCGGAGCCGTTTTTCAGCAGTGACATCCACTTCCTGATCAGCTCATGCTCCGGGGACAGGACCATGTAGGTCGCCCCAAACAGAGTATCCGGCCGGGTGGTAAAGACAACGATGTCGTCGCCGGAGGTGGCTTTGAAGATCACTTCTGCGCCAGTAGAACGGCCGATCCAGTTTTTCTGCTGGGTTTTCACCCGCTCAATAAAGTCCAGCTCGTCCAGATCATCAATAAGTCTCTGGGCATACTTGGTGATACGCAGCATCCACTGGCTCTTCTCCTTCCGGATCACCGGACTGCCGCAGCGCTCGCAGACGCCTTCCACCACTTCCTCGTTGGCAAGAACACACTTGCAGGACGTACACCAGTTGACGGGCATGGTGGCTTTGTAGGCCAGACCGTTCTTATACAGCTGGAGGAAAATCCACTGGGTCCACTTGTAGTACTCAGGATCCGTGGTGTCTACCACCCGATCCCAGTCGAAGCCAAATCCCAGCCGCTTGAGCTGGGTGGTAAAACGGGCGATATTCTGCTTTGTAACAACAGCGGGATGGATATGATTTTTGATGGCGTAGTTCTCCGTGGGCAGCCCGAACGCGTCAAAGCCCATGGGGAAGAGCACATTATATCCATCCATCCGCTTTTTCCGGGTGACAATGTCCATGGCGGTATAGGGCCGGGGATGGCCCACATGGAGGCCCTGCCCGGAGGGATAGGGAAACTCAATAAGGCCGTAGAACTTAGGCTTACCGCTGTGGTCGGAGGCTGCAAAAACTTTGCCCTCTTCCCAGCGTTTCTGCCACTTAGGTTCAATAGTCGCAAAATCATATTTCAAAGCAAATCACACTCTCTTTGTATATTGTCCGGGCGCAACCCGGCAAAATTTTCATACAGGTGGTATTATATCGGAATTTAGGCCGGATTGCAAGGGGGTCTTCCCACTTTTCCCGCTCTGCTGCTGCTTTTGCCATTTCAGTATGGCGTCCATCCCCCTGTCGAAGAGTCCGGCTCTCTGCTCCCAGGTCATATGCCACTCCCATTTGCTCCCGCCTTCGGTCAAGGGATGCCGGTCGGAGGAAATCAATACCGCCGCCGTCTGCAGACCCAGGTACGCTCCAACGCTGAACACTGCAGAGGTCTCCATATCCACGCCCACAGCTCCCTTCTCCCTCCACAGCGCCTCCTTATAGAAGGTCTGTCGGTACACAGCGTCCGTAGAGACCACAGGAAAGGTCTCTGCGCCCAGCTCTCCAGCCATATGGGCCTGGATTCCGAGGTCTGGCTGGGCAAACTCGAGCTCCTCGTAATAGTGAAGGCTTGTCCCCTCCTCCACAAACGCCTTTTTCGGCACAATGATCTCGCCACAGGCAATTTTTTCGCTGAACGTGCCAAACATCCCGATTGCAACAGCCCTCTTGACCCCCAGGGCAGCCAGCGTCTCCAACGTATCCGCCGCCATGGGTGCACCGCTGCCGCCGTTCAGAAAGCAGATATTTTGATTCCTTATCGCATATATTGGACAGGGACGCAAAAAGCGCGGGAATTTTTCACCCAGCACTTCCACAGAATAGTTTTCGCACAAATATTCCACGCCTCCTGACATGAAGAACAGGATGGCCGTCTCTGGCATAGAGGCATTCCTGTTCCATCTATGGCTGCTCGCAATATTGGCCGCAGCGGTGAGGACAGGTGCGGTACGGTCCTCCGGATATTTCCACATATGTTCCCTCTCTCTTTTGAAAAGAACGCCCCCGCGTTACGCGGGAGCGTTCCCTTTCTACTTATGGGCGGCGAGGCTTACTCCTCGTCATCATCTTCATCGTCTTTGTCTTTGTCTTCGTCCGCACCGGCACAGCCGCCGCAGCAACCGCCGCAGCCGCTGAGATCAGACAGATCAAACTCCAGCTCCTCGCCGCAGTTGGGGCAGAGTACGCTGCCGTCCTCCAAGATGGTTTCGTCGAAAAAGATTTCCTCGTCACAGTTGGGACAGGTGGTCTGATAAACTTCCTCATCTTCCTCCTCGTCCTCTTCTTCGTCATCCTCCAGGTCGAACAGGTAGCCCTCCACGTCTGCCAGATCCTCACTGACAGCGTCCAGGCCTTCCTCCAGGTCTCCCTGCTCGTCCCGAATGTCCTGAAGCTCCAGGGCGACGTCATCCAGGATGTCCATCATCACCTTGAGGAGCTTTCCCTCCTTGGATTTGACGTCCAGGCCGATGCCCTCCGCCAGACCCTTCATATACGCGACCTTTTCCAGAATCTCCATAGCAATTCTCCTTTCAAAAAGTCATGTTGTCAGGTTCTCCTCTTACAAACACACGGCCCTCCGGCCGATGGAACACAAAATTATTCCTTGCAGCGGGAAAGATACTCCCCGGTACGGGTGTCAATGGTGATCTTGTCGCCTACGTCGATGAACAGGGGCACCTTGATTTCAGCGCCGGTTTCCAGAACGGCAGGCTTGGTCACATTGGTTGCGGTGTTACCGGCAAAGCCGGGCTCGGTATCGGTAACTACCAGATCCATGAAATTGGGGCACTCCAGACCAAACACATTGCCTTTGTAGCTGAGGACCTTGCACATGGTATTTTCCTTGACAAACCGGAAGGCATCGCCCAGCAGGTCCTTGCCCAGCGGCACCATGTCATATGTCTCCTGATCCATGAAATAATACAGATCGCCGTCGCTGTAGCTGTACTCCATATCCTTACGCTCCACAAAGGCTTCCTCGAACTTTGCGGTAGGGTTGAAGCTGGTCTCCGTGACGGCACCGGTAACAACGTTCTTCATCTTGGTGCGCACAAAAGCCGCGCCCTTGCCGGGCTTGACGTGCTGGAACTCGATGACCTGCATTACCTTGCCGTCCATCTCAAAAGTTTTGCCGTTGCGGAACTCGCCGGCAGTAATTGTTGCCATATCTGATATCCTCCTGGTTGGAATATTTTTCTTGGATTCATTTCCTACCGGACATTTTATCGTATTCACGCCGCAATTGCAAGCATTTTGTAGAGAAATCGCGGCAAAAATTTTCATTTGACCGCAATGACGGGAAAACCCGGTCAAATTCTCCAACTCACACCGCCTATTATTCCACAAAATTCTCCAAACCATTCATTTGGTCCGGCTCTTTTGCCAGTTCTCCGCCAGAATGACGTAAAGGCAGGCATCACAGATTCCCTGATTATTCCGGTCCGCTGCCGCAGCATCCCCTCGTAAACCAT
>CAJTUD010000014.1:42056-46438 GCA_910579725.1 uncultured Oscillospiraceae bacterium
CCATGCCTGCCGATCCGGAATCGGGAATGCGGGAATATTCCCTGCTCAGCGCCTCGCTGGCACAGTCCTGCCGTCAGGTTTTCCGATACCGTCGCCCACCTCCGGATCGGGCGCCCAGCTGCGGTCATGACTTCCGCATCCGTCAGGGCAAAAGCCGCAAAGCCGCTGGTTCTACTTCCCCAATGCCGCCCGAATCGCCTCTCCAATGTCAGCGGCCTCAATGATCCGCAGCCCCTCCTGGGGCGCGGGCTTCTTCCCCCGCCGCAGAGGCACAACGCAGGTTTTGAAACCCAGCCGGCAAACCTCACTGAGCCGCTGATCCAGATTGTTTACCGCCCGCAGCTCTCCGGTAAGGCCAACCTCCCCAATCGCGGCCAGATCAGCGGCAATGGGCCTGTCCAAATAACTGGAGGCCAGCGCCAGAATCGCAGCCAAGTCCGCGGCGGGCTCGTCCAGTGTCAGGCCGCCGATGATGTTCATATATGCATCGCAGGCGGACACCTTCAAGCCTCCCCGCTTTTCAAGCACCGCCAGCAGCATGGCCGCCCGTCCAAAGTCAAAACCGTTGCTGGACCGCCGGGCATTGCCGTAGGATGCCGGAGCCAGCAGCGCCTGAATCTCTGCCAGCACCGGACGCATACCTTCCATCACACAGGTGACGCAAGTCCCCGGCGCTCCGTCCGGCCGGCCGGAGAGGAGCATCTGCGAGGGATTTTCCACCTCCTCCAGCCCGGCGTCCACCATTTCAAACACACCGATCTCGTTGGTTGCGCCAAAGCGGTTTTTGGCCGCGCGTAGAATACGGAAGGTACTGTGCTGCTCCCCCTCAAAATAGAGAACGCAGTCCACCATATGCTCCAATACCTTGGGACCGGCAATGGAGCCCTCCTTGTTTACATGACCAATGACGAATACCGTCACGTTTTTACCCTTGGCCAGCTGCATGAGAGCCATCGTGCAGTCCTTCACCTGCCCGATGCTTCCCGGAGGGCTCTCCAGCGCTCCGTTGTATAACGTCTGGATGGAGTCCACAACGAGGATATCCGGTTCCTCATCGGATACCGATTGCAGAACATCCTCCAGCGCCGTCTCCGACAGCACCAGCAGACGGCCCCCGCCCACACCCAGCCGCTGAGCCCGGAGCTTCAGTTGCCGCACCGACTCCTCGCCGGAAACATACAGCACCCGGTTATTCTCACAGAGACTGCCGCAGATTTGCAGCATCAAGGTGGATTTCCCCACCCCCGGCGCACCGCCAACCAAAACCAGCGATCCCTTCACCGCTCCGCCGCCCAATACTCTGTCCAGTTCCCCCATGCCAGTGAAAAATCTAATTTCTTCTTTAGTATCAATCTCTGTTAAAGATATAGCCTTTACAGAATGAAATGCGCTTCTTCCACCGGATAAGCGCCCGGATTTTGTTTTGGGCGCGGCTTCCTGCTCTACCACGGTATTCCAGGCTCCGCAAGCAGGGCACTTCCCTGCCCATTTAGGCGTCTCATTGCCGCATTCTGTACAATAAAATATGCTTCTTACCTTTGCCATTGATATCTCCTTTGCTGCTTGCCGGAGAGCCCTACATATCTGCGCTCTGACCGGATTTTTTGTACATATATGATACAACAAATGTTTTCACTTTTCCAGCATTTTTTATTGGAGATGGTTCAAAACTGCGGCCAGAATGGTTATGGACACCCTGTTCTGGTGTTCCTGCGTATTAAGCAGCGCAGTCTCCTCCCCATTGGACAGAAATCCGCACTCTACCAATACGGCGGGAATCTTTGCGTTTTTCAGCAGATATACGCCGCTGCCTGCCTCCTTGGCCTCCTTATTCCGGTCATTGATCGTGGTATTCAATACAGCCTGAACGGCCTCCGCCAAGGCCCGGCTGCCCTCTGTCCCGCTGTAAAACACCTGCGCTCCATGGACGCTTGGTACCTGCGGAAGGCTGTTCTGATGAAGGCTTACCAGAACGCCGCCGGAAACACGGTTGACCTGTTCCACTCGATTTTTCAGATCAGAGTTCTTTCGCTCTCTTACGGCTGCGGTCTCATCGCTTTCCGTGGAAATATCTTCCCAACGGGTCATTTCAGTTTCCACCCCCAGCAAATGGGCTATTTCCTCCATTTGCAGCGCGATTTCCAGATTGATCCGGGATTCTGCGGTTCCATCCGCCGCGACCGCGCCCGGGTCGAATCCGCCGTGACCCGGATCAATTACCAGCACATAGCCTCCGCCCTGCTCCAACTCCAGATTCTTTGACGCGTTCACGGCGCTTCCCTGCCATAAAATCGCCGCAAAAACAGCGAGAAGGGCCAAGAGCGTCACAACATACAGAGCCGTCCACTTTTTAAATGTAATAAACATGGCATCACCCCCCTCCTACCATATTCCAAATTTGAAAGAACTATGCCGCCGGCACACCTGTTTTCCCTTTCGCATAGGATGGTCTGAGGACGCCGGCACGTCCTCCACTATACCTGAAGGAGGAATCTTCCCTTGGAGAATCCCAATCCGAACCCCAACGCCTGCGGCATCATGGAAGGCAGTCTGCCCGGCAAGTGCGCCGGCATGGTGTTTCCCTATGTCCCTATGCAGAGCAGCAGCGCCGAGCGCTATGATCAAGAGCAGGCTCTGGCCGCCGGCACGCTTTTTCCCGGTCTGAATCTCCCCTTTTTCCGGGCGGTAAAAAGCAAGATGAATTGTCCCAATAACGCCCTTTGCGAACTGATGGCATTGGGCTTTACCATTACAGAACTGGGAATGTATCTGGATACCCATCAGAATGACAAGGACGCTCTGGCTCTGTATGTAGATTATGTGAACTTGGCAAAGGAAGGACGCAAACGTTACGAATCCATGTACGGTCCCCTTCAGCAGACCGGCGTCACGGCCGCCGGATATACATGGCTCAATGATCCCTGGCCCTGGGAAATGGCGGAAGGAGGTAAGCAGTAATGTTTGTATACGAGAAACGGCTGGAATACCCCATCAGGATCAAAAACACCAATCCCAGATTGGCTGCGCTGATTATCAGTCAATATGGAGGGCCAGACGGTGAGCTTGGCGCATCCCTGCGCTATCTCAGCCAGCGCTTTTCCATGCCGTATCCGGAGCTGAAAGGGCTATTGACAGATATCGGTACTGAAGAGCTCGGACACCTGGAAATGGTTGGCACAATTGTCCATCAACTTACCAGGAACCTTAGCGAAGAACAGATCAAAACTGCTGGATTTGATGCTTATTTTGTAGATCATACCGCCGGTGTCTATCCTGTTGCCGCTTCTGGTGCTCCCTGGAGTGCTGCCACGATGCAGGTTACAGGAGATACCATTGCCGATCTGACAGAGAATCTGGCAGCAGATGGGGCAACCGTACAAGAACAACGTGGCCGGAAACCGTTGAAAACACTGGATTGTTGGTAGGACAAGCCTTTTCCGGCGGCGATGGTGTAAGGACAACCTGTTAAAATTTTCGATGGGACAAGCTGTTTCCAACCCCTCCCCCTCTGATTTTGCCGCTTGTATTCTCGCTTGGACAGAATTATAATGCTTTATGGGAAAGAGGTGATTTTTGTGGCAAATATTCTGATTGTCGAAGATGAAAAAGCCATGCAGGACATTATTGTGGACTATATGCGAAAGGGCGGACATATCTGCTTTACTGCCGACGATGGTATAGATGCCCTTGTCACGCTGAAAAATCATCCTATGGATTTGATGATCTTGGATGTGATGATGCCCCATTTGGACGGTTTTTCTGTCTGCAAGATGGCGCGGGAAATGAGCGATATGCCGATTATCATGCTCACCGCCAAAAGTGCCGAGGATGACAAGCTGAAAGGCTATGATTACGGCGCGGACGACTACATGACAAAGCCATTCAGCCCCAAGGTGCTGCTGGCAAAGGCGAACGCTCTCCTGCGCCGCTCCTCCCCCGCTTCCGTCGGAGCGATCACCGCTGGGAAAATCATGCTCCACCCCAACGCGCACAAGGTCTATCTTGACGGGCAGGAGATCACCTTGACCCATAAGGAGTATGAGTTACTCGCCTTTCTGATGGCAAACCCTGGGCAGATATTCAATCGGGAGCAGCTTCTAAACCGTGTTTGGGGTTATGACTTTGAAGGGACGACCCGAACCGTGGACACCCACATCAAGACCCTGCGGCAAAAGCTGGGGGACGAGGGGCGGCATATCGTCACGCTGATCCGCTCCGGCTATAAATTCGAGGTAGTGGTATGAAAGAGCTGTTTTCCCTCCATACTGTTCGGAAAAAGATTTTGATGCTCTCTAAGCTGGCGGGGGTTGCGCTGATTTTTTCCTACGTCCTCTCTACCGGCCTGCCGGTCAGTGAAGATACTTCTTTTCTAATCTGGCTGT
>CAJTUD010000015.1 GCA_910579725.1 uncultured Oscillospiraceae bacterium
ACTGCTGGCGGCCAAAATATTTGGCCGGATCTGGAAACGGTGAGGGGGAGGACAGATGGACTATTCCGCGTATCTGGTGCCGCTGCTGCTGGCTTTCACCGCCGTCTTCGGCCTGTGGAAACGGGTGAACGTCTACGATGCGCTGTCCCTGGGCGCCAAGGAGGGGCTGGACGTCCTGCTGGGCATCCTGCCCAATCTGGTGGGGCTGATGACGGCGGTATATATGCTGCGGGCTTCGGGGCTCACGGATCTGCTGGGAGGACTGCTGGCCCCAGTGCTGGCGGGACTGGGCATCCCACCGGAGACGGCGGCGCTGCTGCTCATCCGGCCCGTCAGCGGCAGCGGAGCCTTGGCCATCGGCAGCGAGCTCATGGCCGCCCATGGGCCGGATTCCTATGTAGGCCGGGTGGTCGCGGTGATGCTGGGCAGTACGGAAACCACTTTTTACACCATCGCCGTTTACTTTGGCTCCGCCGGCATTCGCAGAACCCGTTACGCCATTCCCGCCGCTCTGATTGCTGACCTGGCGGGTTTCATGGCCGCTGCCTTTGCGGTGAGAGTTCTTTTTTGAGAGGGCGATGCGGCGCTGCGAGACGCTTGCGCGTGTGTTCCACCGAAAGGTGCCGATTTCAGCCGCCTGCTTTTTTCTTCACCCCTTGTCTGATATCCATTGTACTCCTGCAAATCTTTAAAGAGAACTTTTAAAATTTCCTCTTGACAAATCTGGAGAAATGTGTATAATAGAATTGTTCGTTATAAATGTAGCGGGATTGTGTAAAGGTAGCACAGCGGACTCTGACTCCGTATGTGAGGGTTCGAATCCTTCTCCCGCTGCCATGGAAAAAGCCTTGTGCCCAGTTGGTACAAGGCTTTTTTGCTTATTCTGTCCAGTTATGATCATATCCGCGCTTAAAATACCCAATAAATTCTCGGAGTGTAACACATTCTCCAAATCCGCTGCGGCATAAGCAATATCCTGTCTTGAGAAAGAACGCTAGTAGACGGCGGCAGACACTTCCGTCCTCTTTCTTTGTTCCGAGACAGGATAATTCGCCCAATCTCCCGGCCCAGCAACTTCCTTGTCCAGTTTATTTGTTGATAATAGAGATACCCATTCCATTTTGACTTCGCGCCTTTTCTAAATCAGCTTTAATTTGTTAAAGTTTAGCAAAGCAATTATGGCATATTATAGAGAACCACCGGCATAAATAGACGGTTCTCAACAACGTCCTGTGTTGATAAAAAAGATGCAGCCACCTCAGAAGCACCAGCCATCAGGACTGTACTCAAAACCAACTCGAAGCCCAGCGCAGCGGGTTCGAGTTGGAAAGGAGGAGCAAAGGAGCAGAACGCAGTTTCAAGGCGGCCCCAAAAGGGACCGCCTTGAAACGGAGTGGAGCGGATTTCGCTCCGACGTGGTGCCGGTGACCGGACTCGAACCGGTACGCTGTCGCCAGCGGTGGATTTTGAGTCCACTACGTCTACCAATTCCATCACACCGGCAAAAGTCTGGTCCAGTATAACATACTATTTTACCGAATGCAATAGGCAAACAAGAGAAAACCACGGTAATTGAATGCGGAGACCAACTATAAGCAGCAGGCGGGCATTGCACGATGGGGATGCCTGTGATAAAATCAGTATGGAAGCGCTTTGATTTAGGGGAGGACAAAACATGTCGGATCTGAGGTCTATGCCCAATATTGGGAAGGAAATGGCCCAAAAGCTCTCGTCTGTTGGGATTGATTCCGCTGAAAAGCTTACCGCAGCGGGCGCCAAGCAGGCATTTTCCAAATTGAAGGCGGAATATCCGGGGATCTGTCTGGTGCATCTGTACGCATTGGAGGGGGCGATTGAAAACGTCATGTTCAACTGCCTTACGGAGGAAACCAAGCGGGAGCTGAAGGAATTCAGCGATTTTTGGAAAAACTGAAGAGGAAATCTGAAAAAACACTTGACTTTCCACCAGGTGGAAGGGATATGATCCCATTAGAAAGCAGGCCGGAAAACGGCCGGAATGGGAGGACGGCAATATGTCAATCGGAACAATCGGGGCGATGGTATTTGTTGGCATTGCGACCGTTGCGCTGCCGCTGGGGATCATGGCTTTTCTGCGGAGGAGAGGTGGATCGTGGAGGGCCTTCCTGGCAGGCGCGGGGACCTTTGTACTCTTCGCGCTGGTTCTGGAACCGGTGCTGCACAGCCTGATTCTGCGCTCCGAAACCGGAGCGGTGATTCAGGGAAATATCCTGCTCTACGGCCTGTACGGCGGTCTGATGGCGGGCTTGTTTGAGGAAACAGGCCGTTTTCTGGCGTTTCGGTTTATGCTGCGGAAGCAGAAGGCTGGGATTACGGCTCTCAGCTATGGCATGGGCCACGGCGGTGTGGAAGCGTTTTTGCTGGTGGGATTGACCATGATGTCAAATCTGGCGCTGGGGCTGGCCTATACGGGGGGAGACGCACTGTCCCCGGAAATGGCCGCGGCAGCGGAAGCCCTGGTTTCCACCCCGGCAGGAATGTTTCTTTGGGCCGGATTTGAACGCGTTTCTGCCATAATGCTGCACATGGCAAACTCTGTTCTGGTCTTTGCCGCCGTCACTACCAGCCGGCGCTGGCTGTTTCCCGCGGCAATTCTGACCCATACGGCAGTCAATTTCGCTGCGGTGGTATCCGCCGCATTTCTGCCGGTGGCGGCAACGGAGGGAATCGTATTTCTGATTTCGGCGGCTGCGGCGGCCTGGGCGGCAGGAATTTATAAGACCCTGTCTGTTGCGGAAGCATGACTGCCTCTGCTTTGGCAGAAAACAGCTTGAAAGATGTACGCTGTCGTGCCACCGTGAGCGCCAGTCAAAATCTTAAATTACATCCAAGGATACAAAATTTCTTGACCTTTCCCCAGGTGGAAGGTATATAATAACCTGGAAAAGAGGGAAAATCAATGAAGATCAACGAGGTGGAGGCCCTGGTGGGCATTACAAAAAAGAATATTCGCTTTTATGAAGAGAAGGGGCTTCTCTCCCCCAGCCGCAACAGCGAAAACGGCTATCGGGATTATGGCGAGCCGGAAGTGGCCGTGTTGCGGCGGATCAAGCTGATGCGGAAATTGGGAGTTCCCATTGAGGAAATCCGCCGGATGCAGGCAGGAGCCCAGACGGTAGGAGACGGCATGCGGAGACATCTGATCACCTTGGAGCGGGAACGGCAAAATCTGGAGGAATCGGTCCGGCTATGTGAACTGCTCAAGGAGCGTCCGGAGCCGCTGGGGGAGCTGGACGCGGAAAGCGTACTGGCGGAGATGGAAAAGCTGGAGCAGTCCGGCACTACTTTTCAGAACAAGCAGCGCCAGGATATACGCATCCGATATGTGGCGCCCATTGTAATTTCAACCGTATTGGTGGCGGTATTGGCGGTGACGATGGGACTGATGATCTGGGGATACGCCCAAAACCCCGTCAATGCGCCGCCTTTGGCGGTAATCCTGATCGTGGCGGCCATGCCGGGACTGATGATCTGTGGAATTCTGTTCGCCCTGTTCCAGAGGATTGCGGAAATCGGGAAAGGAGAAATTGACGATGCAAAAAAATACTAAGAAGAAAATTGCGCCTGTTGTGATAGCGGTGCTGGTGGTAATTTATGTGGGACCGCTGGTGGCAATGGTGGCCTATGCCGCCGGATTGCTGGGAGCACAGGGAGGATGGGGCGTACTGCCTTTCCTGCTGCTGTACGCCGGCGCGGGCGGCGCGATCATCGCGGGCGTGCTCTATGCCACGGCCCAGCGGCTCAGGGAGATCGACGGAGGGGAAGAGGATGAAGCCAGCCAGTATTGACAGTCGGGCCCGGCGGCGGAAAAACGCCATTCTGGGGGCGCTGTCCGCCACGCTGCTGCGGCTGACGTCGGTGGTAATCCTGCTATGGCTGCGAAGCAGCTGGGAGCCGAAGGCGTTTATGGCTAAGCTGCTGCTGGTTTTAGCGGTGTTGGGTATAGGGAGCATTCCCTTTATCTGGATAAGCTTAAAAACAAGATTAAAAGAGATTCAAGGAGGAGAAGAAGATGCTGCTGCTCAATATTGACCATGTGCCCGGAAGGGAAATCGAGGCACTGAGCATTGTGAAAGGCACCGTTGTACAGTCAAAAAACTTTGGCAAGGATTTCATGGCGGGGATGAAGACGCTGGTAGGCGGAGAGATTACCGGCTACACGGAAATGCTTATTGAGGCCCGCCAGATTGCCACCAAGCGTATGGTGGACGAAGCTACGGCCTTGGGCGCCGACGCCATCGTGAACGTTCGCTACGGCTCGTCCTCCGTAATGCAGGGAGCCGCTGAGGTGATTGCCTACGGTACGGCGGTGAAGCTGCGGTAAGAATTGGGAAAACATAGGGAGAGGGCGCGGCCGTATGCCGCGCCCTCTCCGTGTTTTTATCAGCCGGGCAAAAATGGACATGTGGCCGGCACGACGAAGTCCCTCAGTCCTGATTGCAGAAGTTACTGACCATCATTGCCAGAGCCTGAATCTGCTTATCCTGTAATATGCTTCTGAGCGCAGTCTCACTGTTTTTCAAATGCAGTCGAAGCAGACGGATACACTCGTCCTGTTCATGGTGCAAAATGGCGGATAGAATGGCATCATGCTCCTTTACCGAAGCTTCCAGCCGGTTAGGCGAGGCAAGATTTAGCCACCTTGCCCGCTGCATTTGCAGCCGCATCCGGCCCAGCAGTTCACAGATCCGTGGGCTGCCGGAATATTCAGCCAGCTTACTGTGAAACAGATCGTCATACATATAGTGATTCATGGAAGTATCCTGCTGTGCAAAGGAGGACAGCTGTCGGTGAATTTCTATCATTTCATTTTCCCGCTCTGCCGACAGCCAGCCCCCAGCGGAAATCAGCAATATAGACTCAGATTCCAGTGCGCTTCGGATATGCAAAATGTCGACAACATCATTGATGCTCAGAGGAGAGACGATCATGGTTCCCTGATCATTGAGCTGCACCAATCCGTCCATTTGCAGCAGAAGAATCGCCTCCCGAATTGGAGCGCGGCTCATATCCAGCTCTTTTGCCAGAGAATTATCGGAAATCTGCGTACCGGGTGCCAGGGAGTAGGAAATAATCCGGTCACGAATATGCTGATAGGCAATAGTAACCTGTGAATTGCTTTTTCTTCGCATACTGCTCTGCACCTGCTTTTTTATAAAATAGAATCATTGAGCGGCAATCTTGCACCCTGGGCAACTATGCGAATTATATAACAATAGTCCCCTTTCTGTCAAGAATCGCTTCCGTAGAATTGCGGTAAAGTCAAATTGCCTCTTCATAACCGCATGCCTTGGCGCTGCGGTTTTTTCTTCATCATTTTTTCAGGATTTGGTCAAACTACCAATTGGTTTTTCTGGTTGTTTTATCAATGTGTACAAAGAATTTGCAAAAAATCTGTCGACAAAAACAATTGAAATATGTAGACGTATGTGCTAGAATGCAAAAAAGGATATTTCCGAGCGATATCTATTAAATACGCAGCAAAGGGACAAAGGTGGGGACATTTTATGAAAAATTTTAAAGATGTTTTTTCTCTGGAGGGTAAAACAGCACTGATTGTAGGAAGCGGAGGTCTGGGTCTGCCGATTGCTCAGGCGCTGATGGAAAATGGGGCAGATGTCATCGTCGCTGACCTCAAAGCTCCGGCGGATGAATTTCAGTCGCTCTGCGCCGCGGAGGGCCGCAAGTATTTCTTTGTCGAGGTAAATCTGCTCGATGAGGCCAGCGTGGTGAATATGGTAGCCCAGGCAAAGGAAAAAACCGGACGTATTGATATTCTGGTCAATGCTGCTGGCGTCAATAAGCTGCAAAAGGCAGAGAATTATGAAGCTGCGGCGTGGGATTTCGTACTGGGAATCAATTTGCGAGGTGTATATCTGGTAACGCGGGAGGTAGGGCGGATTATGATTGAGCAGCAGTATGGACGGATCCTGTCCATTTCCTCGGTAAAATCTCTGATCGGTACCGGGCAGGACTACACGGCCTACTGCGCTTCCAAGGGAGCCGTGAACATGTATACCCGGCAGATCGCCTGCGAATGGGGCAAATATGGTATCACAGCCAACGCCATTGCTCCGACCTTCACCCGCACGCCCATCAATTCCTTTCAGCTGGATGATCCGGACTTTTACAATGCGCTGGTCAACCGGATTCCCCGGGGCCGGATCTGCAAGACCCAGGATCTGGGCTGTGCAGCCGTATTTCTGTGCAGCGACGCGGCGGAATTTATCAGCGGTCAGATTCTGTGCGTGGACGGCGGTTTGACCGCCATGCAGTAAGGAGCGCACCTATGCTGATCGGGTGCTGTATTGATCTTTTCCGGTATGATACTCTGGCAGCCTGCGGATTTGATTCCATCACTCTGGCAGCTAAGGATGTGGTGGAATGGGATGAGGAAACTTTCCGCAGCGCCCAAAAGAAGTTAAAAGACGGACCCCTGAAGACCATAAGTCTGAACAGCTTTTGTACGCCCGGCCTGCGCCTGAACGGCAGCGGCTTTGATTTGGCAGCGGTGGAAGCCTATACCCGTCGGGTGTGTCAGCGAGGAAGCCGGTTGGGATTTCGAATGATTGGAATCGGCGCACCGGCTTCCCGAAGCCTGCGGCCCGGTGATGCTCTCCCGCAGTGCAGGGAACAATTCAAGCACTCCCTGTCGGTCATGTGCCGGGTGGCCAGGGATTACGGTATGGAGATTCTGCTGGAATCCGTATGTTCCTTGGAGTGTAATTTTATCACAACCACACGAGAAGCACTTCAACTGCTCCGGGAATTGAAGGAGCCGAACCTGCATTTGGTATACGATATTTACCACGAGTATATGGAGAATCAGCCCCTCTCTGTTATTGCAGAAGCGGCTGAAGAGATCCGGGTGGTGCATATTGCGCAAAACGTCGACAATAGACGCGCATATTTGCATGCAGATCAAGCCGAAATTTATCGCGCTTACTGGGATGCTCTGAAAAACGCCGGCTATACTGGCGAGTGGAGTCTGGAGTGCTTTGAGGGAGACCCCAAACAGCAGATTCCAGCAAGCATGGAAATTATCCGGCATTTGGGTACGAGAAGTCGAGACAGGGGGGTGACGCAGTAATGTTTCAGGGTTCTTTAAAAAGTATGCTTTCGGAAAAGCAGTGCCTCTCACCCTGTGTATGGGATTGCTTTTCCATGAAGGCTGTGGAGCTGGCGGGTTTTGACTGTGCGCTGCTCAGCGGCGCCGCTGTGGCTGAAAATGTAATGGGATATCCTGATCTGGGCATCATGACAGTGGACGAGCTGCTGTTTGTAACAGAGCGGGTGGCGCACTACGCATCCATTCCTCTGCTGGTGGACTTTGATGAAGGGTATGGTGACAGTCCACTGAATGTAGCCCGGAATGTGGAGAGGCTCCTTCGAGCTGGAGCAGCGGGCTTTACCTTGGATGATGGTATGGGAATCCGCGGCTATGCCCGGTTGGCCCAGAACAACCAGATTGCCCAAGTGAAACAAGGGATTTGCGTCAGGCCATACGAAGTGGTTTCCTCCAGCCGCTTTATGGCCAAGATCAAGGCAGCGCTGGATGTGCTGCGGGGAACAGACTGCGTGCTGATTGCCCGGACAGAGTCCAGACCTGTCAACGGCCTGGACGATGCCATTGACCGCTGCAAACGGGCTCAAGACGCGGGAGCGCCCATGACGCTGGTCAATCGTTTCTACAGCATTGAGGAGTGCCGGCAGGCGGCAGCGGTACTGGACGGCTGGAAAATGTATCCGGATATTGTAGTACAGCCGGATGGCAGTTCTGAGGTAGAGCTGGAGGAAATACGAGAGTTGGGCTTCAACTACGTAACTATGCACTATTTGGAAAAGGGTGCTATGTACGGAATGCTGGACTACGGCCTGCACAATTTTGCCAATAAAACCACGGTTTATTCCGAGCTTCACGATATGGGCGGTATTGACCGGGAGCTGCGGCAAAGGGCGATGGGCAACAGCGCTGCCGCGCTGCTCCGCAGGGAACGGGAATACTTTGGCCCTGTACACGGCAGTATGAATCATTGATGAGATTTGTGGGAGGATAAGCGATGCTGGAACCAAAAAAAGCAAGATTCATGGATCTGCTCAAGCAGGGTGAGATGGTATTTGCACCCTGTATCTGGGACTGCTACTCTGCCAAGGCGGCGGAGCTGTCCGGATTCAAGGCGGTGCTGCTGGCGGGCACGCCGGCGGCGGCGGCATTGACGGGCACACCGGATCTGGGAATTATGACAGTGGATGAGCTGATTTATCTGACAGAGCGGGTAGCGGCTTTTTCCCCCCTGCCCGTCCTGGTGGACTTTGACGAGGGATACGGAGACAGTCCTCTGAATACGTATCGCAACGTCTCTCGTCTGGTACAGGCCGGATGTCAGGGCTTCACTCTGGATGACGGCATGGGTATCCGGGGCTGTACGCGAATGAGCCGGGTACAGCCGGGAGAGCATCCTTACGAGTTGGTATCCCGAGAGCAATTTGCCGCCAAGATCCGCGCCGCATTGCGGGCAATTGAAGGCACAGACACAGTGCTGATTGCCAGAACCGAAATACGCATCAACGAAGGCTTTGACGAGGCCATCTACCGTATGAAAATGGCGGAGGACCTGGGCGCTCACATGACCATGATCAACAATGTCCGCGGCATTGAAGAGGCCCGGTATGTAGCCGAGACCTGCAAAGGCTGGAAGATGTATCCGGATATCGTATCTCACAACGGCAAGTCTGATGCCAGCCTGAATGAACTGCTGGAGCTCAATTTCAATCTTGTGACCATGCACTTCTTTGAGAAGGCATCCATTGCCGCTATGATTCAGCATGGCCGTGAAAACTTCAAGAACAACAGCACCGTTTATTCTGATACCTTTGATATGGGTATTACGCCGGAGGAACGGGCTGCCATCAGTGGTATGAACGGGCAGAAATGGCTGGATCTGGAAAAGTCCTTTTATCAGGATTGATGAATTCAGCGGGATTGGCCGCATGGCCGGAAAGGAAGCGCTATGCCAGGCAAAACCAAACTGAGATTTATGGACATGCTGAAAAACGGCGAAATGGTATTTGCCCCTTGCGTCTGGGACTGCTATTCCGCCAAGGCAGCAGAATTATCCGGATTCAAGGCGGTGCTGCTGGCGGGCACACCGGCGGCGGCAGCACTGACAGGCACACCGGATCTGGGGATCATGACGGCGGATGAGCTGATTTATCTGACAGAGCGGGTAGCGGCTTTTTCCCCCCTGCCCGTCCTGGTGGACTTTGACGAGGGATACGGAGACAGTCCTCTGAATACGTATCGCAACGTCTCCCGTCTGGTACAGGCCGGATGTCAGGGATTCACCCTGGACGACGGCATGGGTATCCGGGGCTGGAGCCGTCTGGCGGCAGTCAAACCGGGGGAGCACCCTTACGAACTGGTATCCCGAGAGCAGTTCGCCGCTAAAATCCGCGCCGCGCTGAAGGCAATTGAAGGTACGGACACAGTGCTTATCGCCAGAACGGAGGTGCGATGCAACGAAGGCTTTGACGAGGCCATCTACCGCATGAAAATGGCGGAGGACCTGGGCGCCCACATGACCATGATCAACAAGGTCTGCGGCATTGAGGAGGCCCGGTATGTAGCCGAGACCTGCAAAGGCTGGAAAATGTATCCGGATATTATATCCCATAACGGCAAGACCGATGCCAGTCTGGACGAACTGCTGAAGCTCAATTTTAATCTTGTGACCATGCACTTCTTTGAGAAGGCATCCATCTCCGCTATGGTCAAGCATGGCAAGGAAAACTTTAAAAACGGGAATACCGTCTACTCAGATCTTTTTGAAACGGAACTGACACAGGAGGAGACCCAGCAAATCCGCGGTATGAACGGCCAGAAATGGCTGGACTTTGAAAAGAGCTTCTATACAGATTGATTCCCGGCAGGCCGGATGGCCTTTGCTTCGTCACCTATCTCAGTACCGGGATAGAGATAAACATTATAGGAGGAACATATGAAAAAGATTGCAGCACTGCTTCTGGCCATTGTGATGGTTCTGTCCTTGGCCGCCTGCGGCGGCGAAGGGAACAACAATCCTGCCGGAACGCCCCCCTCTACATCCGATGACCCCAAAGACTCTGACAGCAGCATGCCCGATACACCGCAGGCGCCTGTGGATGAAAACCTGCAGTTTCCTCTGCCTGCAACAATCCAGCACGATGTTGACGGCACAGTTATTATCGCCACTACTTCCAATATGAACGGCAACTTTGAGGTTGACCAGTTTGGCGGAACCGATACCATCGCGTATAAGTTAATTCACAATTATCATATCTCCGTCAATGACCGGGAAGGCAACCTGGTTGTCAACCCTCAGGTGGTCAGGAGCATGGATACCCAGGAGAATGCGGACGGCTCCAAGACCTATACCATCACAGTGTGGGATGACCTGTACTACAACGATGGCACCCAAATTACGGCCAAGAACTTTGTCGCCTATCCGCTGCTGTTTTCTTCTCCTGTGGCGGTAGCTGCCGGCGGATATGGAATTGCTGGCAAATACTTTGACGGATATACCGCTTTCCATGCAGGAGAAACAGAGGTCTTTGCAGGCATCCGGCTGCTGGACGACTTTACCTTCTCCTACACTGTGACAGCGGAGAATACTCCCTTCTATTACGAGCTGAATATTCTGAACTGCTCTCAATACTCCAGATGCTATCCCATAGATTACAAAACGTGGATCGGGGAAGAATATGATATTGCCGACGACGGAAACGGCTGCTATATCACCGGCGGCGAGTTTACCGCAGAAAAGCTGTCCCAGCATGTCAACGACACTCGCTATAACTGGCAGGCCGTCCGGACGGCTGGTCCGTACAAATTCAAGAATGTGGATCTGACCGCTCAGGTGGTGGAACTGACCGTAGATCCCATGTATAAGGGCAATTTTGAAGGCTACAAGCCCTCCATTGAAAATGTGGTTATCAAGTACGTCAATACTGCCACTATGCTGGATTCTCTTAAGACCGGCGAGGTTACATTGATTGAGGGTTTGAATACCGGTGAGATGATTAACGCGGCGCTGGATCTGGAGACCGGAGGTGGCTATAACACCACCAGTTACCTGGCACTTCAGTACTTCAAGCTCTTTTTCCAGTGCGACTGGGGTCCCCAGCAGTTCATCCCCGTCCGGCAGGCTGTGGCCTATTTGCTGGATAGAGAAGGGTTGGTCAACACGATCATGCAGGGCTACGGTTCTGTAGTGGATGCTCCCATCTCCAAGGAATACTGGATGTACAAGGAGTCCGAGGAGGAGATGATGGAGAGACTGAACGCCTACACATTTAATGTAGATAAGGCTGTTGAACTGCTGGTAAGCGACGGATGGATCTATGACGAAAACGGCAACGACTATGTCAGCGGCATCCGCTGGAAGCAGGTTACTCAGGAGGAGTATGATCGCGGCGATCCTGACAATCGCTGCAAAAAGCTGGATGACGGCACCATTCTTATGCCTTTGGTATTGACATGGGCTGCCTACGAGGGCAACGCTGCCACCGAATCCATTGACATTCTGTTGGCCCAGGCCAAGACTACAGAAGAAGCTGGTATGAAAATTGAGCGCACCACTATGGCCGGCGCCGAGCTGCTCAAGTATCTCAACCGTTCCCCTGCGCCCGGTGAGCAGTACGCACAGCCTACCTACAGCTTCCTGAACCTCTCCACCGGTCTGAAGACCATCTTTGACCAGACCTACCGCTTCACGCTGGATCCTGACCTGATACTCAATAACAAAAACCGCTGCTTTGATGAGGAGCTTGACCGGCTGTCCATGGAGATGCTTATCGGTATGGACCCGGAAGATCATGAAGGCTTCCGCAAAATGTGGGTGGATTATAACGAACGCTTCAACTACCTGCTGCCGGAGATCCCTCTCTACAACGTAGAACTGTATACTATCTATTCCGATCATATCCAAGGCTATGAAGTCACACCACACTTCACCTTCTATGATGCAATTGTAGAGGCTTGGTGGGAGTAACCGCCGGATCAGGACCGGCATATTTCCGGGAGGGGAGTGAGTGTTGTCACTCACTCCCCTTTCAAAACCTTTATTCGACCAAAAGAGAAGAATTATGATTAAATATGTATTTAAACGCCTGCTCTACATGGTAATAGTCTTTTTCCTCATTTCCTTTCTGGTCTACTGCCTGTTTGGACTGGTTCCCAATGATCCTGCTGCACTAGAGGTGGAGCCGCTGCGAGATCAGCTGGACCCAATTGCCTTTGAGCAGGTCTATCAGGAGGCGCGTGCCAGAATGGGACTGGATGATCCCCTGGGGATACGCTACCTGCGGTGGCTGGGGCTGTATCCGGATGTGGACAGTTCTGTCCCCAGCGGCGTGCTCCAGGGGAATCTGGGCTGGTCAAATATTTTCAAACAGGATATTATCGATGTGATCCGTGATCCTATGAAAAACACGGTGCGGCTGAACCTGATGTCCACCCTCATTACTCTGATGATTACCATTCCCATTGGTATTCTGGCAGCGGTGAAAAAAAACACGGCCTTTGACCAGTCAGTACAGGTTGTCACTATTGTGGGACACAGCTTGCCTGTCTATATCATCGGGCTTGTATGCATCTATATCTTTTCGGTGAAACTTCGTTGGCTGCCAGTGGGCGGCATGAAGACCGCAGGTGAAAATCTTACCGGAATAGCAGAGATGCTGGATCGAGCATGGCACTATATTCTGCCATTGATTGTGGTGGTGGCAGCCAACCTGGGCAGTATGACCCGGTATGTCCGCGCAGCCATGATTGACGTACTCAGCATGGACTATATCCGTACCGCCCGGGCTAAAGGTCTTCGGGAAAAGGTGGTCATCTACTCCCACGCCTGGCGCAACGCCCTGCTGCCTGTGATCACCCAGATTATTTCCTGGTTTCTGAAGTTGTTTTCCGGTTCTGTAGTGGTGGAAAACACCTTCTCCTTTAACGGCATGGGCGCACTGAATGTCTATGCCCTCAATTCCCTGGACTATGAGCTGGCCATGGCTATTCAACTGTTCTTTACTATGGTCAGTCTCCTGGGTCTGCTGCTCTGTGATCTGGCCTACGGTATCGTGGACCCCAGAGTCCGCGTAAACAAATAGGAAGGAGAATCGTCATGCGTGAACAAAGAAAAGCCTCGCGGTTGGTCACATGGTTCTACCGCCTGTTTGTTAATCCGGGCAAGGAAATCGACGCGCTGGGGGAGGATCAGATTACCAGCCCAGGCAAACAGATGCTCAAGAGTTACCTGCACAATAAAATTGCCATGACGGGTACCATCATTTTTCTGCTGACTCTGCTGCTGGTGCTGGTTGGGCCATATTTCTTCCCAATTGACCTGTCCTATAACGACGTAACGCAAATGAATGTGACACCGGGGATGGATATGATGAAGGTACCTTCATCCATTGTCGGAAACATTCGGGAGATTGAGCCAGGCAATACCTTTGGCTTTGGATTGACAGAAGACGGCAGGATCTACTGCTGGGGCAAGACAAAAGTGACCAACACCATTGATCTCAGGGATATCCCTGAAGAGGTTCAAAACGCCTCCATCGCACACATTGCCGTAGGCAGCGACCATGTGATTGCCGTTGACGGATCCGGAAAGCTGTATGCCTGGGGCAATGGCCGTCTCAAGCAATTGGATGTTCCCCGCTCCGCTCAGGGCCGTACAGTCAAGCAGCTGGATGCCGGAATGCAGTATAGCGCTCTGCTTGACGAAAACGGCGAACTGGTTTTGTGGGGCAACGAAAACGCCACGGACTGCAAGGTAAAGAAAGCTTTTCAGGGACAGATCAGTCAGATAGCTTGCGCCGATACGGCCTATATCGCTTTGCTGAAAGACGGCAGCGTGGCCTATACCGGCTTTAGTATCAATAACGTTCTGGCCGACATCCCGGAGGGACTGGATACCGGCGTGGTACAGGTGGCGGCTACTGCCACCACTGCTGCGGCGCTGAAAGCTGACGGTACTGTTGTTGTCTGGGGAAACGCTGCCAAGGGCGAGAACCGGGTACCAGAAACTGGAAGCAGAATTGTGCGTCTCTACGGCGGCCGGTATCACTACACGGCCCAATTGGAGGACGGCGGCGTGATCTGTTGGGGAGACAATACCCACGGGCAATCAACAGTGCCTGCTGCTGTTACCACGAATGCGGATATCCGGTACATGACCTCTGGCTGCTATCAGAACTATGTGATCACCTCGGATAACAAGCTGATCACTTGGGGACTGAAGGGATACCTCTGCGGTACCGATGAAATGGGACGGGATGTGCTGACACGGCTGATCAATGGCGGCAGAATTACCATGACTGTGGGAGCGGTATCTGTGGTGATCTCCCTGTTCATCGGAGTGATTCTGGGGTGCTGCGCGGGATACTTCGGCGGGGTGACTGATATGGTGGTCATGCGCCTGTCTGAGGTAGTTAACTCTCTGCCGTTTCTGCCGCTGGCCATGATCTTGTCATCGGTGCTGGGTTCCAGGGTGTCTCAGGAGGGAAAAATCTATCTCATTATGGTTATCCAAGGCTTTCTGTATTGGACTACCTCCTGCCGCCTGGTGCGGGCTCAGGTTCTTCAAGCCAGAGAGAATGAATATGTGGTTGCCGCCCGCGCCATGGGAGAGAAGGAATCGAGCATCATGTTCAAACAGATTCTTCCGAATATCCTCTCTCAGCTGCTGGTAACGGCAACGTTGAGCTTTGCCAGCTGTATGCTTACGGAATCCTCTCTGTCCTATCTGGGGTTCGGCGTCGTTGCCCCCACACCTACCTGGGGCAACATGCTCAAGGGCGCCAACAACTCCATTGTCATCCAGCAGTTCTGGTGGCGATGGGTATTCCCTGCCGTGGTATTTGGACTGTGTACGATTTGCATTAACCTGATGGGCGACGGTATGCGGGACGCCGTTGATCCGAAGGCGCTGGAACGCTAGAGGAGTGGGTTATGGCATTATTAGAAGTAAAAGATCTGCATACGTTTTTCAAAACGAAAAAAGGAATTGTCAAATCCGTCAACGGCGTCTCCTATGCCGTAGACAACGGAAAGACCCTGGGCATTGTAGGCGAGTCCGGCTCCGGAAAGAGTGTGTCCGCTATGAGTATTCTTCAGCTGTTGGATGGCAACGGCTATATTGACAGCGGAGAGATCCTCTTTGACGGGAAGTGCTTGTCCCGCTACAGCATTGAGGAGATGCAGAAAATTCGGGGCAACGAAATTTCCGTTATCTTTCAGGAACCCATGACCTCCCTGAATCCTGTATTTACCGTGGAAAAGCAACTGATGGAACCGTTCCTCATTCATCAGGGCATGAAGAAAAGGGAGGCGAAGCAAAAGGTTGTTGAGATCCTGAAGGATGTGAAGATACCTAATCCGGATATCGTGGCCAGGCAATATCCCTTTGAGCTGTCCGGCGGAATGCGTCAGCGGGTTATGATCGCTATGGCCCTGGCCTGCAAGCCCAAGCTGCTGATTGCCGACGAACCTACTACGGCCTTGGATGTAACCATTCAGGCACAGATTCTCAAACTGATGAACGAGCTGAAAAAAGAAAAAGGAACCGCCATCATGTTCATCACCCACGACTTGGGTGTCATCAACCAGATGGCTGACGATGTGGCGGTACTTTACTGCGGCCAAGTCATGGAAATGGCCCCGGTGGATGTGATTTTTGACGGCGGTTCTCTCTACCAGCACCCTTATACGGAGGGACTGATGCTCTCCATTCCCCGGTTGGATACGCCGGTGAGTACCCGGCTGGAGGTAATTCCCGGCTCGGTTCCCCACCCATTGGATTTGCCCCAGGGATGCAAGTTCTGCACCCGATGCAAATATGCTACGCAACAGTGCCGCCAGGAAGAACCTAATTACCGGGAGATTGAGCCAGGGCATCTGATCCGATGCCATTACCCCAAAAAGGAGGCGCGCTGATGGACGGAAAAAAAGTACTGATCCGCTCGCTTGCCCTGAAGCAGTATTTCCCTGTCGGGAAGAATCGGTTCTGCAAGGCCAACGACGGTATTACCATTGATATCTGTGAAGGCGAAACCTTTGGGCTGGTAGGTGAATCAGGCTGCGGCAAATCCACTTTTGGGCGGACACTTCTTCAGCTCAACCGCCAGACGTCCGGAAAGACTCTGTATTATGGTCAAACGCTGTGGGAAGCTGCACCAAAATATGTGGGGAATACCCTGATCAAATATCGCCGGTATCTGGACGCCTATCGAAAGTTCCAGTCTGAGGTCAAAAAGACGGAATCCGACTGGCAGGCGGAGACAGACGAAGCAAAAAAGCTGGACAAGCTGGACAAACTCCACCGCCAGCAGGCTGAACTGGAGGGAAAGTATTACGATCTGGTCAGTATCGTGGGAGGATTTATCACCGTGGAGGACAACGCTTCCGCCCTGAAACTGATGCTGGAAGAGTACAAGATCTGCCGGGAGATCCGCGCCATGCTGGAAAAGATTGGAGCAGCAAAAGCCCGGTGTATGGATGCGGACTTTGAGATAAAAGATGCCGCCGCAGGCGGCAGAACTCCCTCCGCCGCCCAGAAGGTGCAGGCAGACCGGGCCAAAGCCCGGTATGAGCTTCTGATGGAAAAACGGGCAGCTTTGGAGAAAAAGCTGCAGCGGAAGCAGGAGGAGCTGCGTGCGTTCAAGGAGCCGTATATGAAAGAGGAAGCCTTCCGTACTGCGGAAGAGAGGAGAACGCAGGGCATTGATCTGGCGCGGCTGGAGTACAACGAGATGCGCCTGCTCCGCAGTGATTTGCAAATGATTTTTCAGGATCCCTATTCCTCCTTGAATCCCCGCATGACGGTGGGCAACATCATCGGTGCAGGAATGAAGACCCATCACTTGTTCATCAAAGAAAACAAACGGATGCAGAACGAAGTTCTGGATGTCATGCGGCGCTGCGGCCTGGAATCCTACTTCCTCCATCGTTTTCCCCACCAGTTCTCCGGTGGGCAGCGCCAGCGGATCGGTATTGCCAGAAGTCTGGCCGTCCGGCCCAAGTTTGTGGTCTGCGATGAGGCTGTATCCGCTCTGGATGTATCCATCCAATCCCAGATCATTAACCTGCTTCAGGATCTCAAGGAGCAGCAGAACCTGACCTATCTGTTCATTACCCATGATCTCTCTGTGGTGCGTTATGTCAGCGACCGCATTGGTGTAATGTATTTGGGCAACATGGTGGAGCTTGCGCCGGCCCAGGAGATTTTTGACCGCCCTATGCATCCTTATACTCAGGCCTTGATTGCAGCCATCCCCACGGTGGACAGTCGAGACGGTGAGCTGAAAATTATTGAGGGCGATATTCCCAGCCCTGTGAATCCGCCGGTGGGCTGCAAGTTTCACACACGGTGCGACTACTGCACAGAGATATGCCGCCATGTGATGCCAGAGTGGGAGGAGATTTCATCGGGGCACTTTGCCGCATGTCACCATATGCATGAGATCAGCGGCTGAAGCCCGGAAAGGAGGCACTGTATGTCCCAGCAGAATTTTGCGGAAGAGTACCCCGCCGCTGGCGAGCAGGCGGCGCAGGAGTCTACCGAGCTGACTCCTGTGAAATCTGAGCGCACAATCCGGGATGAGCTGGAGAAGGGGGATATCCTTGCTGTGGTCCTTTCCGGGGTGGTGATGTTTGTTCTGCCGGTTATGGGCGTCATGGCCCTGGCCTGCATGATTGCTTATTTCGTTTTTGCACAGTGAGGAGCTGATATGGACACAATTGATACTCTGATTGAATCTTATCGGGACGATATGGTTGCCGCCCTGCAGGAGCTGGTCCGTATCCCCAGCGTCCGGGGAGAGCCGCAGCCGGGCGCACCCTTTGGCCCCGGCCCCGCTGCTTGCCTGCACAAAGCGCTGGAGATGGCGGAGGACTTCGGTCTGAAGACCACCAACGTGGATAACTACGCTGGCCATGCGGAACTGGGGCAGGGAGAGCAGACCATGGGGGTTCTGGTGCACTTGGATGTGGTGCCTGTGGGAGAAAACTGGACGATGCCCCCCTTTGAGGCCATTGTAAAGGACGGCCGGATTTGGGGGCGGGGGGCTTGCGACAACAAGGCTGCCTGTGTAGAGACATTTTTTGCCCTCAAGGCTCTCCTGGCTGTGGGAACCCAGTGGAAGAAAAAGGTTCGGATCATTTTCGGCTGTGATGAAGAGAGTCGGTGGGAGGACATGAAGTACTACAAGTCCCGGGTGAAGATGCCAGACTTCGGCTACGTGCCAGACGGCAGTTTTCCCCTGACCAATGCGGAGAAGGGAATCCTGCACTTTGAATTGCGCATTCCAGCCAGCGGGGACGACAACCGGATTACCGCACTCCACGGCGGAGAGCGGCCCAATGTGGTGCTGGCCCGACTGACTATGGAAATGGAAGGACTGCTGGACCCATGGCCGGAGCAGAAGTATATCTCTCTGCACTCCGACGGCCTGCGTACTGTTCTGGTCAGTGAAGGTACAGCCGCCCATGCATCATCCCCAGAACAGGGGCGAAACGCAGGGACTCGGCTGTGTGCCTTTCTGCGTCAGAAGGGCTGGCAGGGCAACCTGGTCAGCGCCGTGTGCGGCTTGTTTTCTGACCTGGACGGCAGAGGCGTTGGCATCCAATGTGCTGACGAGGTTTCCGGTTCCCTGACTGTGAATCTGGGGGCGCTCCATAAGGAAGGAGACGGTTTTACCGCTATTGTGGACATCCGCTATCCTGTAACAACCGATTACGGATGGTTGTATGAAACGCTGGAGAAGAAAGCAGCAGAGTACGGTGGAACTATCCGGATTATGGATCACAAGCCGCCTCTGTATCTGTCTGCGGATCACCCTGTTGTGAGCACTCTCCTGAGGGTATACGAGCAAGTCACAGGCCTCCGCGGAGAGGCCGAGTCCACCGGCGGCGGCACCTATGCCCGGGCTATGGATAACGCAGTGGCTTACGGTCCTGGTTTCCGTGACCCGCAGGTGGATCATCATGCCCATAATGCCGATGAATTTGTGGGTATCGATGAGATGGTCCGGGCCTGCAAGGTCTATGCCCACACAATTCTGGCGCTTCAGGATGTATCTACTCCAGCATCCGGCGCGGATACCGTACACTGAGAAAACAGATTGAGGACGAGAATGTATGCTGCAAATCATCAATGCCCGTATCATGCCGATGCGGGGGGAGACGCTGGAAAACGGACAACTTCTGATTGACGGCGGAAAAATAAAGGTGGTCGGCACGCGGATGGCCACACCTGCCGGTACAGAGGTGCTGGATGCCGGAGGCCGGTTGGTAACACCGGGGCTGGTGGACGCGCACTGCCATATCGGTGTGGAGAATTCCTGTATTTCCGGCGCCATGGGCCGGGATTGCAATGAATGCTCAGATCCGGCCACGCCTCAGGTTCGAGCCATAGATTCCATTTATCCCCAAGACAGCAGCCTCCGGGAAGCGCTGGCCGCCGGGGTAACAACTGCGGTTACAGGCCCTGGCAGCGGAAATGTTATTGGCGGCACCTTTGCTGCTGTTAAGCTGCATGGAATGCGGGTGGATGACATGGTTATCCGGCAGTCTGTGGCTATGAAGGTAGCTTTCGGCGAAAATCCCAAAAATGTATATGGTATGAAAGGCAATCTCCCTATGACCCGCATGGGTACGGCCTCCATCCTGCGAGAATATCTGGGGAAAGCAAGGCGGTACATGGAAGACATGGAAGCGGGGCGTCATCCTGCTTATGACATAAAGTTGGAAGCGTTAGTGCCTGTGCTGAATGGAGAGATTCCTCTGAAAGCTCACTGCCACCGGGCGGATGACATTTTTACAGCCATCCGCATTGCCCGGGAGTTTGGGGTGAAAATCACGCTGGATCATTGTACCGACGGCAGCCTCATTGCCGGGGAACTTGCCAGAGAAGGACTGCCTGCCATCATTGGTCCTTCCTTTAACCGGAAGAGCAAGCAGGAAGTTGCGAACAAATGCTTCGGCACTACTGCAAAGCTGTACGAAGCAGGAGTGAAGATTGCCATTATGACGGATGCGCCGGAGACGCCGCTGGAATATCTGCCTTTATGCGCGGGACTGGCTGTAAAGGCAGGGCTGCCTGAGCAGGCTGCCTGGGAGGCAATTACCATCAATGCTGCCGAAATCACCGGCATCGCAAACCGGGTAGGCAGCCTGGAGGTTGGGAAGGATGCGGATATCGTGATCTGGAATGGGAATCCCCTCCGGAATATTCAGGCATGCCCTGAAAAGGTGCTGGTCAATGGAGAGGTTGTTGTTGGGTAGCTATGATGAAAAAACAGACAAAAAAGCTCCTTTATATCAATTACCTCACTGTGCTGTTCACGTTGGTCTACGGCATGAAGACGCTGGATGGCAGCTGCGTGACCTATCTCTCAGAGGAGCTGATGACGGCCCTGCACTGTACCACGGCGCAGTACTCGTCCCTCAGCTCTATCTATTATCTGTCTTACAGCATCTCCTGCATGGCTGTGGGGATACTGACCAGCCGAGTGTCCAGACGAAAAATTTTAATTGCGCCCATGACGCTGATCACCGGGATCATTTCCTTGGCCACATCCCAGGTCAGCACTTATGCTGGATTGGTTCTCTGCCGTTTTTTCACCGGGTTCTTTCAGGGCGGATCCTTTTCCCTGATGCTGGCTATTCTTTCCAAAAACCTGGTGGCAAACGACTATGGCAAGCGTAATGGCACTATCAACCTTGGTTCCTCCGTTATTTCCACCCTGATCGGCCCGGTACTGTTTTCTTATATGGCGCTGCACCACGACTGGAACACCGCCTATTACATCACAGGCCCTGCTATCATTGTCATGTCTGCCATCATGTTCCTGACGGTAGGCGAGGTGGAAATTGAAATTCAGCAGAAAACTTCAGAGGAAAGTCCCTGGCAGAGAACCTTTCACGAGTGCATACATAGCCGCGTATTCATGATGTGTCTGTGCATTGGTATTCTGGAAACGGTTTCCAATCTGAGTATTGGTGTATTTGCGCCCCTGTACTATACAGACATCATGGGCTACAGTACTATGACCAAGGCGGCATTTCTGTCGGCGAAGGGACTATGTAATTTGCCGGTCATGCTGGTGGTGCCCTGGCTGGCTGACCGGCTTCCGGTGCGCAAGGTGATGATCGGAACGTTCATTCTGGCGCTGACTGCGCCTCTGGCTACGTTCCTGCTCCCCGGAAGCACGTTCAGTGCAGTAATCCTAGCCGTATTTGGTTCCGCAGGCGGTGCAACGGTCAGTCTGTTCACGTATATGATCCCCCGGTATGCGCTGCCGGAACGTCTTCACGGGATTGCCAACGGGGTCATTCTGGGTGTTTCTTGTCTTATCGGCGGCACACTCGCGCCAGCAGTCCTTGGGATGCTGGTGGAATCCGGTTGGCCCATATCCTGGGCGTTGGGTTTCTGCGCTTGTACATACATATTGTGTATCGCGTTGTCTCTGTTCCTACGGGTGAATCCCTACAATCCGGCTGCGGATAAGGTACAGTAAGCACAGTTCTGGTTATCAATTCATTTAACATTAACATGCTATGAGCATGCGGGAGGAGTACTGACAATATGAAAGCGATTTATATGCCGGAGCCTTGGCAGATTGGAATAAAAGAGATTCAGCAGCGTCCTCTGGAGTCTGGCGAAGCCCTTATCAAAATTCGATCCGCCGGGATCTGTGGCAGTGATATCAATGCCTTTCGCGGAACCAATGGACTGGTATCGTATCCCCGTGTGATCGGACACGAGCTGGCTGGAGAAATCCTCTCCGTCCCGGAAAACAATCCCAAGGGACTGAAACCCGGTGACCGTGTGACCGTGGACCCCTATCTGTACTGCGGGCACTGCTACCCCTGCTCCATCGGGCGAACCAATTGCTGCAACGACCTGCGGGTTCTGGGCGTTCACGTGGACGGCGGCATGGCGGAGACCTTCGCGCATCCGGCAAATATGCTGGTCAAAGTGCCCGATGATATGCCTTGGGATATCATTCCCCTGGCGGAGCCTCTGACCATCGCGCTCCATGGACTGCACCGGCTTCAGCTGAAAAGCGGAGAACATCTGGCCATCAGCGGTGCAGGTCCCATCGGCCTGCTGGCCGCCATGACAGCGCTTCACTACGGAGCGGAACCGATTCTCATTGACCTGGTGGAGGAGCGCCTGAATTTTGCCCGGGCGCTAGGTATTCGTCATGTTATCAACCTGAAGACAGACAACCTGCTGGAGAAAATCGGCGGGTATACCAGCGGCCGGATGTGTGAGTGTGTCATGGAGGCCTCCGGTGCCAGTTCCGCCATCCGCTCCGCGCTGGATATCGTGTGCCATGCGGGCCGGATCATCCTCACTGGCTGGCCCACCCGGGAGACGCCCATTCCGACAGATTTGATTACTCGAAAGGAAATTGACATTCGCGGCGCCCGCACAAGCGCGGGAGAATTCGAGGAGGCAGTAGATTTAATCTATCACCACAAAGTTGACGTACGAAAGATTCTCTCCAAGGTAATTTCCATGGATGAAGCTCCCGATATGCTTCGTGATATCGAGAAGCATCCGGGAAATTATCTGAAAGTCAACATCCTGTTCTAATAGGATGGGGCACAAAGAAGTCAGCGGCAGCCGCGGGAGAGAGCACTCGCTCTCCCGCGGCAGAAAGGGAGCGGCACAATAATGAAAAGACTTGTTTCTGTTTTTTACAGGGATTTTGCGGAAATCCAGCAGTTGAATGACCAGGCCAGGAAGTACGCGCTGTCCAAGGGAATTGAGTATGAGTGGATTAAAATCCATCCCTTTGATCAGGAGAAGATCATCGCGGCACTTGCGGATGCAGATGCGGGATTGATTGATTGCGAAGTCTACGACAAGAAAATTTTTTCCCGGATTAATCAGAGAAACCATCTCCTGATCCGTTACGGTGTCGGCTATGATGCAGTAAATCTGGAGGATGCCAAAGCCTATGGCATAAAGGTGGCCCGCACGCAAGGAGCCAATGCAACCGGTGTAGCTGAAATGGCGCTGGCCATGATCCTGGCTTTGAAACGGGATATTCTGCACGCCCATATTCAAAACGGTCAGTGGAATCCCGGCTGTATCGGCCACGAGGTCACTGGCTCCACGGTAGGTATTTTAGGATTTGGCGCGGTAGGCAGAACGCTGGCAAGACTGCTGAGCGGCTTTGACTGCAAGATTCTGGCGTACGATACTTATCAGGATCACGCTGCGGCGGAGATGCTGGGTGTAACCTTTGCGGATCCGGAGACAATTTTCCGGCAGGCAGACGCAATCAGCGTCCACTTGGCACTGAATGCGGATACAGACCGGATGATTAACCAGAAGCTGCTGGGATTGATGAAACCAACTGCTGTAATTATTAATACTGCCCGGGGCGGTTTGGTCAACGACGAAGATCTGCTTTCGGCACTGAAGGAGGAACGGATCTCCGGGGCAGGGCTGGATGTCTTTTCCTCCGAACCGCTTCCTCCGCAGAGTGAGTATCATCAGATGAAGAATGTGATCCTGACATCTCATATTGCCAGCTCAACGATGGAATCCTTTGGGAATATTTATACAGCTGCTATTGATATTGCTGCCAATGTATTTGAGGGCCGGGAAGATCCCAGAATTCTGGGTTGATAACGTATTCAGAAAAACCGCCTCAAAGACAAAAAGTATTGTTGTGGATTAGAAGACAGCCTGACGCACAGCAGCCCCACAGGAAACAGACGCTAAAACAAAAATTCAAAAAATCATACCTATAAACTGGTTGTGTCAGTATCGGGAAGAGCTCCCTCCGGCCTGGGCCGGAGGGAGCTCTTTGTACTCTGTATGGGATTCAGCGCAGTGTTGCGCCCAGCTCCTTTTCCAGAGCGGCGAGAACATCTCGAATCTCTTCGTCCGCCTCTGCGGCTGTGATGCTGCGCTCATCAGAACGGAGCGTCAGGCTGAAGGCCACGCTCTTGCCGCCTTCTGTCACTCCTTTGCCCCGATAGATGTCGAACAGCTCCACACCCCGCAGCAGCTTGCCGCCGGCCTTGCGGATGCAGGCTTCCAGTGCTCCCACAGTGACCTCATCCCGGCAGACCACCGCGATGTCCCGGTTCACCGCCGGGAATCGGGGCAGGGGCGCATACTCTGCGCCGGGGCCCTGAGCCTCCAGCAGCGCGTCAAAGCTCAGTTCTCCACAGTACAGCTCACAATCCACATCATACTTGGCTGCCACAGCGGGATGGATCTGCCCCATGACGCCCAGCAGCTTTTCTCCCGCATACACGCCGGCGCAGCGGCCGGGATGATAGGAGGGATCCGCACCGCAGGCAGTAAAGGTTACGTTGGTTATCCGCAGCTCCCGCAGCAGCGCCTCCACCGCGCCCTTCAGGGTGAAAAAGTCGTAACCCTCGCCATACGCGCCCATGGTCAGCATTTTCGGCTCGTTGGCCAGGCCGTCGGGGCCGCCAGGGAGGTAGATCCTGCCAATTTCGTACAACCGCACGTTCTTGTTGCGGTAACTGTAGTTCCGGGAGAGAATTTCCAGCATGGAGGGCAGAGTTGTGGTGCGCATGATGGATGTGTCCTCCCCCAGGGGGTTGAGAATCTTCAGGCTGCTGCGCAGCGGCTCGTCGGTCGCCCAGCCGATCTTGTCGTAACAGGAGGGGGAAATGAAGGAGTAGGTAATGATCTCACTGTATCCGCAGGCCCGGCATATGCTGCCCAGACGGCGCTCCGCCTGCTGGACGAGGGTATAACCGCCTTGCGTGGTCTCTCCCCGCTGAAGGGTACAGGGAATGTTGTTGTACCCGTGGAAACGGGCGACCTCCTCCGCCAGATCCGCGATGCCCTCCACGTCGCCGCGCCAGGAGGGGATGGACACCTGGGCGGGACCGTTGGGGAAGTCGTGCTTCCCAGTGACAATTTCCACCCGCTCCAGATACTGATACATGTCTGCCCCTTCGATATCCGTCCCAAGCAGAGCGTTGACACGAGCCGGGTCCATGGTGATGGTCCGGGGCTGGGGCACGTGGTTGAGCACATCAATCACACCGTCAATCACCTCGCCTGCGCCCAGCAGCTCCACCAGCTCGCAGGCGCGGTTAACGGCAGGCAGGGTGTTCAGAGGATCGAGACCCTTCTCAAATTTGGCGCTGGCTTCAGTGCGCATTCCCAGAGACAGGGCCGCCTTGCGGATGCAGGTGCCGTCGAAGTTGGCGGATTCAAAGACAACGTCTGCGGTGTCGTCCACAATCTCGCTGTTCAGTCCGCCCATGATGCCCGCGAGGCCCACGGCCCGGGTGTCGTCGGCGATGACCAGCATGTTCTCCGTCAGCTTCCGGACATTGCCGTCCAGGGTAGTCAGCTCCTCGCCTTTCCTCGCGCGGCGGACCACAATTTTGCCGCCCTTTACATAGCGGTAGTCAAAGGCGTGCATGGGCTGGCCGTACTCCAGCATGACGTAGTTGGTGATATCCACGATGTTGTTGATGGGGCGCACGCCCATGCTCCGCAGGCGCTCCCGCATCCACTTGGGCGAGGGGCCGATCTTCACGTTGCGTACCATCCGGGCGGTGTACCGGGGACAGAGATCCGGGTCCGGGGTCTCCACGTCCAGAAGCTCTGTCAGAGCACCGGCCCCGCCGCCCTTCACCACCGGCTCGTGGAGGGTAAGGGGGGCGTTGAAGGTAGCGGACACCTCCCGGGCCAGCCCGATGACGGACAGGCAGTCGGGGCGGTTGGGGGTGATCTCGAACTCCACCACGCGATCGTCGGCGTTGATGACGGGCCGGATGTCGTCGCCGGGCTGGCAGTCCTCATGGAGCACGAAAATACCGTCCGGGATGCAGTGGGGGAACTCCCGCTGTTCGGCGTGGAGATCCGCCAGAGTGCAGACGCTGCCGGAACTGGTGTTGAAGGCCACCAAGTCTCCCACATGGATATTCTGGCAGGAGGTTTCGACAATCACAGCGGTGGGTCCGTCCTGTCCGGCATGGGAAAGCGTGCAGCGCCACCGGTTGACTCCCGCGTTTTCAACACGCTCCGCTTTCGCGGCCACCACGGGCCCGAAAATTTTGTGCCCGGGCTGAATGTCCGCCGGGATGGAGGGCTTTTCCGGATCGACAGGTTTATAGTCGCTGAGCAGAGCGGCAGCCACAATGACGGCGTAGGGGAAATCCCGCTCGTCCAGACCCAGCTCGCTCAGGGAACAGAGCATGCCGTTGGAAAGCACGCCCCGCAGCTTGCCTTTTTCGATCTTCTTCCCGCCGGGGAGCATGGACTTGTGGAGAGCCACGGGCACCATGTCGCCCTCGTGGATGTTCCAGGCCCCGGTGACAATCTGGACGGGCTCGTTTTTGCCCACATCCAGCTGGCAGACCCACATGTGGTCGCTGTCCGGGTGGCGTTCCATTTTCTCAATGCGGCCCGCCACCACGTTGGAAATTTCCGCGCCAAGATTCTCGGTGGCCTCCACCTTGGAGCCGGAGAGGGTCATGGCCTCGGCGAAATCTTTATCGTTGGCGTCAACAGAGACAAACTCGCTGAGCCATTTTCTGCTTAATTTCATATGGTTTTATACTCCTGCTCAATCAAAATTTCTTCATGAATGCGCTGTTGAAAGAAGCATTGGTTTTGAAATCTGCTGCAGCCGCTGCACGCAGTATGACCGGCTTTCATGCGGTCATACCGCGCCGCTTTTGTATGCAATCCGTCAGTGCGCCTCCTGGTAAAAACAGGTTCTCACTCCGGCTTCACATAGTAAGGACATTTATTCCGAATACATTGCTGGTTGTCCATAAAATAGCGGCACTCGATTTTTTCCGGCAGTTCCATATCTATGCCCAGATTTTCTTTGACAAAAGCAGCTGCGGTGCAGATGGCCGTAAAGGAGTTTCTTTTGCAGCACCGCGGGCCGCCTGACATTCCAATTTCCTGGAGAGCGCCGGCTGTGATCTGATTTGCCAATCCCCAGGTTTTTCCGGAAAGCGGCGTCGTCCCGGTTACGATGCTCCAAAACATACCCGCGCTGACTGCCGCTCCGCAGCAGCCCCAGAATCCGCAGGCACCGCCCGGATATTTTCCGCCCCGCGCCTCCATTTCCCGCAGCGCCGCCTCCAGCTCCACCTTGCCGCCTGCATTGTGATACGCGGTGATGAGCGCTGCGCCTACCATGATGTGGTGTTCATTGCCATGCATATATATGAACGGATCATCCATCATCCCCTGCACCATTGTGATGGGATTTTTGGAATCGCTTTTGCGGCAGTATGCCAGAATCGTCTCTATACCCTGCTTCGCATGGCAGCGGTCGCATATATAGTGCCCGTCGACACAGCCGGCGGCACTGGGGAAGCGCTTTCCGCAAATGGCGCAGGTCATCTCCCGTTCTGTGTCATAATATTCCAGCGGCTTCCCGCATATCAGGCATCCGCTCCTGTTCCCCACATTGCACCTCCCTAAAATTGCTCCAGAAAGCGTACGTCATTTTCAAAGATCAGGCGCAGATCGTCAATCTTGAACCGCCGCAGAGCCATGCGCTCCAGTCCCATGCCGAAGGCCCAGCCGGAATACACCTCCGGGTCGATGCCGCTCATCTCCAGCACCCGGGGATGTACCATCCCTGCGCCCAGCAGCTCAATCCATCCCTCGCCCTTGCAGGTGGGACAGCCCTTGCCGTCACATTTGTGGCACTGTACATCCATCTCGCAGCTGGGTTCGGTAAAGGGGAAGTGGTGGGGCCGGAACCGGGTGACGGTACCCTTGCCGAAGAGCTTCTCTGCCACGGCGTTCAGCGTGCCCTTCAGATCCGCCATAGTCACACCCTTGTCGATGACCATGCCCTCCACCTGATGGAACATGGGGGAGTGAGTGGCGTCCACCTCGTCCTTGCGGTAGACCCGGCCGGGGGCCACGATGCGGATGGGCAAAGGCATGGTGTCCATGGCCCGGACCTGCATGGGAGAGGTCTGGCTGCGGAGCATCACTCTGCTGTCCTCGTCAAAATAAAAAGTGTCGGACCAGTCCCGGGAGGGGTGGCCTTCTCCGGCGTTGAGCCGGTCAAAGTTCAGCTCCGCCAGCTCCACCTCGGGGCCGTCCATAACGGTGAAGCCCATGCCGATAAAGATATCCTTCAGCTCGTCCAGGGCAATGTTCATCGGGTGCTGGCGGCCGATGGACACGGCTTTGCCGGGAATGGTCACATCCACGGCCTCCGCCTTCAGCCGCAGCTCCAGCGCGGCGGCCTCCAGCTTTCGGGAGCTCTCCTCCAGGGCCTTCTCCAGGACGGCGCGGACGTCGTTGGCCAGCTGGCCCATAGCGGGGCGTTCCTCCGGGGAGAGCTTGCCCATCATCTTCAGCACGCCGGTGAGCTCACCCTTTTTGCCCAGGTATTTCACCCGGAGCTCATCCAGCCCCGCGGCGTCCTTTGCGCCCTCAAAGGCGGCAAGCGCCTCGGCGCGGATTTTTGCTAGTTGATCTTTCATGTTAAAACTCCTTGATCCCTTTCTTGTATTTCATAAAGATATAGCAGATCATCATACCCGCCAATATGATCATATCGTTATATTGCGCGGGCGCTAAAAAGCATATGTTGCATATCGTATGCAGCAGGGAAACAGACAGCAGATTTTCAAATCTGAAATAGGCCGTCCCCAGAATAAGCGAAATCAAAACTGTCCAGATAAGCAGAGGGACCACGTCTTCCAAACCCAATGAATTTCTGATGGTCCACATAGGGATATGCCAAATGGCCCAGATCACGCCGGTGATTCCAACGGACAGCACCTTTTTCCTCCCGGCGGCTATGCGCTTGAGAAGGAAGCCCCGCCAGGCCAATTCTTCTGCCAGCGCGGTTGCAAACAGGTAGACCGCGGCGGCGGCAAGCGTCCGCGCAGATGGATACGCGCTGCGGAACAGGCCGGCCTCCTGCCAACAGGAGTAGCCGCAGGTAGCCAAAACGCCGGTAACAGCAAGGATGGCGCACAGGAAAAGTTCCTTTGCAGAAATTCTCTTAAGGCTGCCCAGCCAGCAGGTTTTTACCCCGCGTTCACTCAGCAGAAATATCCCGGAAATCAACATGGGAATGAGGACAAAGAGGTACCTTAAATTCAGCAGGACGCCGGGGACCGCAGCGCCGGACTGCCGCAGCAGCATCGGGACATAGCAAAGAAAGGAGAGGGCATAAACCGCCAGGATCCACAAAAAATTTTTGGTACTGTTGGCCATGCCGCACCACCTCCTGTATCTGCGGGTTCTGGCGGACAGGCGCAAGCGCCTCCTCCGGGGCAAAGCAAAAGCCTCTCGTCCCCCATAACAGGGACGAAAGGCTCCACCTTCCGCGGTACCACCCGCATTCGCGCCCGGCAGACGGACGCGCACTCCTCTCCGGTAACGGCGGAGAACCCCGTCCCGCTCTCGCAGGCCGCTCCCGGGCGAACCAAGCGACACGCGTCAGGGCGGCTTTCAGCCGGTGACCGCCCCTCTCTCAGACTGCGCAAACTCACTATTTTCCCGTTCCTCGCATGTAACTCTTTCATTTATAGCATAAAGATTTCCTTTTGGCAAGGCCTGTGGACAAAAATATTTGGAATTTACAAATGAACAAAAATTTTCCAAAGACTTGTTACAAAATTGTAAATCTTTTTCCCCTGGTTTGTGGTACACTAGAGGATGTGATTTTATGCAGATACTTCCCCTATATTTTGGGGGGAAAGAGGAGGTTGCCATGGCCGGAAAAAGGGTCGCCCCCGAGGAGCTGATCAAGGCCAGAAAGAAAAGCGCCGGGGCGGTTTGGATTGCTCTGGGACTGGCCGCCGCACTGGTGGCCGGCGGCGCTGCGGGCTTCTGCGCATATTCGGGCGGCTATGATAAGGTGTTCCCCGGGGTTACGCTGGGGGAGACAGATCTGTCGGGGCTCTCTCAGGAGGAGCTGCGCCAAACGGTGTCGGCGGACGCCCTGCTGTCCGGACAGGTGACAGTCAGCGCCGGGGACGAGGAACTAGGTCAGTATACCCAGCGGGAGCTGGGCGCATACATTGATGAAGAAGCCATCGCCGGGGCCGCCTGGAGCGTGGGCCGGGAGGAGGGCGCGGCGGGCTGGCTGAAAAACGGCTGGACCATGTTCTGCGGTATGGTGGGGGTGGACGTTCCTATGGACCTGCCGGTTTACTACGACGACAGGACGCTGCGGACCGTGGCGGGAGAGCTGGCCGCCTCCTTCGACCGGACGCAGACCGACGGTAGCTATGAGCTGACCAGCGACGGCATCTATGCCACCAAGCCTGCCGACGGCCGCACTCTGGATCAGCCGGAGCTGATCCGGGCCCTGACGGAGCTTAACGGCGAGGCCGGATCGGTGGAGGCCCCCTTTGACACCGTTCCCGGCCAGGAGCTGGATTTGGAGTCCCTTGCTCTGGAGCTGAACGCGGAGCCCAGTCCGGCCCGGTACGATATTCCCACCGGCAAGGTGGTGGACGGCAGGATCGGCGTGAACCTGGATCCTCAGGCGGCGGCTTTCGCACTGGAGGCGGCGGCCCCCGGCGAGACCATCCGTCTCCCTGCCGATGTGACGTATCCCTCCATGACCGCGGCGGAGCTGGAGGCTGTGCTGTTCCGGGACGTGCTGGGCACCGTTACCACCAAGGTGGGCGGTACCAGCGTCCGCCGGGGCAACGTGCGTCTGGCGGGGGAGGCGGTGAATGGCACAGTCCTCAACGACGGGGACATCTTCGACTATAACGCGGTAGTGGGCAAACGCACCACCGCCCGGGGCTTCGGCGCCGCGCCGGCCTATGTCAACGGTGAAACCGTGGAGACCATCGGAGGCGGCATCTGCCAGGTGTCCAGTACCATTTACTACGCCACGCTGCTGGCCAACCTGGAAATCGTGGAGCGCTACGCCCACCGCTATGCTCCCAGCTATATCACCTGGGGCATGGACGCTACCGTCAGCTGGGGGGGACCGGAGTTCCGCTTCCGGAACGACACCGGGTATCCCATCCGGCTGGATGTGAAGTACGAAAACAACCGAATCACCGTGGATGTGGTGGGGACCAAAACAGACGACACCTATGTCAAAATGACGCACAAGGTGCTCAGCGACACACCCTATGAGACGGAATATGTCGAGACAGACGAGCTGGATTGGGGCACCCAGCAGCAGAAGCAGAGCCCTTACACCGGCCATCAGGTGGTCTCCTACCGCAACGTCTACAAGGGCGACGGAACGCTGGTTTCCAGCACCCAGGAGGCTAAGAGCAACTACAAGAGCCGGAACGAGATCATTATGGTAGGTACCCGTGGCAAGCCGGCAATGGGCACCACGATTCCCGAGTTTGGCGGCGAGGGCGGCTATACGCCGGAGCTTCCTCCGGAGGATATCTACGACGAACCTACGCTGCCCCCGGACGACGGATCTCCGGGAATGTCCATCTTCGGGTAGGGAGCGCTTCCGCCGTCCGGCAGATGAAAGAAATAGACCGGCGGTCCGCCGGACCGTCAGAAGGAGCTGTCATGGAAGAGATCACCACTCTGTGCCAGCGGCTGCAAGCCGCTGTGGAAACCGTCTGTCCCGCAGACGCGGAACGGATTGCTCAGGCCAAAGCGCACTGGGACGCAGTGGCCAAGCCCCTCCACGGGCTGGGGCTTCTGGAGGATGTGCTTGCCCGCATGGCCGGGGTGGCCCCTCTGAAACGGGAGTACCGAAAGTGCATTGCCGCTTTCTGCGCCGACAACGGCGTGGTGGCCCAGGGCGTCACCCAGACCGACAGCGGCGTGACCGCCATTGTGGGGGGAAACATGCTGACCGGCAGGGCCAGCGTCTGCTGCATGTCCCATGTCACCGGGGCGGAGGTTTTGCCGGTGGATGCGGGGATGCTGACGGAAGTGCCGGGGATGCGGCGGATCAAGGTAGCTCGCGGAACGCGGGATTTCTCCCTGGAACCGGCAATGACCCGGCAGGAGTGCCTGTCGGTGCTGCTGGCAGGCATGGATCTGGCGGGAGAGCTGGCAGAAAGCGGGTACACCCTGCTGGCCGCCGGGGAAATGGGAATTGGCAACACCACCACCACCAGCGCTGTGGCTGCGGCTTTGCTGGAGCGGCCCGCCGGGGAAATGACCGGCAAGGGGGCGGGGCTGTCTGATCAGGGGCTGGCCAGGAAAATTGCTGTCATTGAAGGTGCGCTGGCGCTGCACCATCCGGACCCGGCGGACCCGGTGGACGTGATCGCCAAAGTGGGTGGCTTTGACATTGCCGCCATGACCGGGTTCTACATAGGCTGTGCACGCCATCGGGTTCCGGCCGTTATGGACGGGTTTATCTCCACCGTGGCTGCGCTGGCTGCGGTACGGCTGTGCCCTGCGGTTCGGGACAGTCTGACCGCGTCCCATCTCTCTGCCGAGCCGGGAGCGGAGTATGTGATGGAGGAGCTGGGACTGACGCCCCTGCTGCGGCTGGGTATGGCCCTGGGCGAGGGGACGGGGGCGGCATCTGTCATGCCGCTGATTGATATGGCCCTGAGGGTTTACTTTGACATGCCGTCCTTTGACGGCATCGGCATCGACGCTTACCAGCCGCTGTGAGAGGACGGTTGATCCTGACGGCCGGCGGCAGCGGCAGCGGCAAATCCGCCTGGGCGGAAAAGAGGCTTCTGGCAGAAGCTGCCGCACAGGGCGGGCGGGCGGTATATCTGGCGGCCATGGAAGCCTCTGGGTCCGAGGCGGCGGAGCGGATCAAGCGGCACCGGGCCATGCGGGCCCGCCACGGGCAGGAGGCGGGGCTTACATTTCTCACGGCGGAGCAGCCGGTGGACATCGGCAGTGCGGCGGTGGAGCCGAGAGACTTTGTTCTGCTGGAGGACCTGGGAAATCTGCTGGCCAATGAGATCTGGTCGCCTGCCGGCGCGGGACCGGACCGGGCAGGCGAACGGATCCTTTCCGGGCTCCAAATCCTGTTGGAGCGGGTGTCGCTGCTGGTGATTGTCAGCTGCGATGTGTTTGCCGACGGTGGAGGGTACGGTCCGGATACCATGGCCTATATTCGTACCCTCGGGGAACTCCATCGGGAGCTTGCACCGCTGGCGGAGCAAGTGGTGGAGGTGGTATGCGGAATTCCACTGGAAAAATGAGAAACAGCAAGGCAGCCGCGGCCCGGAATGGCCGCGGCTGTTTTGCAGGATGCAGGGGACGCCATTATTTCTCTTCTGCCGCAAAGAGTTCGTCCCTGGTGATGTTATTGAGCCATTTCCCGCTGCGGTAGTGCTTGATGACCCAGGGCCACTTGACAAATTCGTCCGTACAAAGGAGGAAATATACCCACATTACGGGCAGTTTGAACACAAACGCCGCAACAAATCCCAGCGGCACCGCGTAGCACCACATGTCGATGGTGTCGCAGATGAAGCCGAAGCGGCTGTCGCCTCCTGCGCGGAATACGCCGGCAATCAGCGTGGTATTGACTGCCGCGCCCATCACATAGTAAATGTTGATAAGCAGCATGTTCCGCAGAAAGTACATGGCTTGTTCTGTCAGAGACTCCCCCGTGTAGGTCATGACCAGCGGCATAGCCGCCAGTATTATCAGACCGCCGGCGGCCCCTGTGATCACTGTCAGCTTCATCAGCTTCTTTGCGCCTGCCCGGGCCTCCTCCAGCTTGTTTTCCCCGATGATGTTCCCCAGCAGAATTCCGCCGGCATTGGCCATGCCGAAGCAGAGAATGGTCCCAAAATTCCGCACGACGATGACGAAGGAATTGGCCGCCACCGCGTCGGTGCCCAGGTGTCCGATGATGACAGAGTACATGGAAAAGGCCACGCTCCAGCTGACGTCATTGCCAAGGGCCGGCAGAGAGAGGCGGACAAAGTCGGAAAACAGGGACTTGTTCCGCACGAAGAGATACCGGAGATTCAGGTGGACATCCTTGCTCAGCAGGGATACCACAACGCAGGCTCCCAGCTCAATCAGGCGGGAGAGAGACGTCGCCATGGCCACTCCCATGGCTCCCAGCTTTGGTGCGCCGAACAGTCCAAAGATCCAAACGGCGTTGAACAGAATATTCAGAGAAAACGCCAGCACGTTCAACACCGTACATATGACCACCCGGTTGATGCTGCGGAGCGTCGCCAGATAGATTTCGATTATGCCCCAGCAGAGATAGCTGACGCTCATATAGCGGAGATAGGATGCGCCGATAGCAATCAGCTCCCGGTCGTTGGTGAACAGCAGCATCATCCGCTCCGGCATCAGCAGCGCCGCCAGAGCGAAGCCCAGCGCAATCGGAATGGAGAAGCGCAGCGCAATACCTTCCACCACCTGAATGGCCCGCATGTCGCCCTTTCCGTAATACTGTGCGCAGAGGATGGTGACTCCGGTACCCAGGCCGTAGAAGACCATGAACAGCACGCTGGCATACTGCGCGGCCAGGGATACCGCAGAAATGGAGGACTGTCCCACGTAGTTAAGCATAACCACGTCGGCGGAGCTGACGGCGGCACTCAGCAGATTCTGGATGATGATGGGCAGGACCAGCTTGAAAATCTGGCTGTAAAATGCGTCCCCGCCCAAACGCCTTGCTTTTTCCATACTTCCCTCTCGGCTCTCTTTGTGTTATAATAAATCCAGAACCTGTCCGATGGGCTCTGTAATGCTTAGATCTGCCTCCGTTCCCAGCGCCGCCTTGTTGATGACCGCCAGCTTGTTCCCTCTGTAGTACCGCACCAGTCCCGCCGCCGGGTATACCGTCAGGGAGGTACCCCCGATGATGAGCACGTCCGCGTGCCGGATGGCGGAAACAGAACGCATCATCACGTCCTCCTCCAGCCCCTCCTCGTAGAGAACCACGTCCGGCTTGATGATTCCGCCACAGGAGCACCGGGGTATGCCCTGGCAGCCCTGAATCGCTTCCACACCGTGGAACGCGCCGCACCGGGTACAGTAGTTGCGCCAGATGCTGCCATGGAGCTCCAAGACATTTTTGCTGCCCGCCTTCTGGTGGAGGCCGTCGATATTCTGGGTGACGACCGCCTTCAGCTTCCCTTGCCTCTCCCACTCCGCAAGCTTCCTGTGGGCGGCATTGGGCTGTGCGTCCAGACAGAGCATCTTGTTGCGGTAGAAGCGGAAAAATTCCTCCGGGTTTGCCTCATAGAAGCTGTGACTGAGAATGGTTTCCGGGGGATAATCGTACTGCTGATGATAGAGGCCGCCGGTGCTGCGGAAGTCGGGGATACCGCTTTCTGTGCTGACCCCGGCCCCGCCAAAAAAGACAATGTTCCCGCTTTGATCAATCCATTCCTTTAACTGTTTGACTGCGTCAGTCATAGCTTTTTCCTCCCTCCGTTCTCCGCCGGTACATCCGGCTGGGCGCACTCTCGCCGTCTCCCAGCGCCATGCAGAAAAATTCCCAGCCGTACCGTTCGTAAAAAGAGGTATGATCCGTCAGCAGATAGAGGGTGCCGGTTCCCTGTTCCGCCATGTCCCGACAGGCATGATTCAATAGCCGGCCTGCGATTCCCCGGCGGCGGCAGTCCTCTTCCACATAGACGGCGCACACATTGGGCGCAAGGTCCTTCCTGTTATGGAAGTCGTTTTCAATGACGCCCAGACCGCCGATGATCCGACCGTCCGCCATAGACGTATACCACTGAGGAACCGGGCTTCTGCCAGTGATGCACTGCTCTATGCTGTCCAGATAGACCTCCAGAGGAATACCCCATTTGGCGTGAAACCACGCCGCTGCCGTTTCTTTTAATTCCGGGTGGTCCCGGAGGTTGACGATTTCATATTTCAAAAGGATTTTCCTCCATTTCAGCCTTTGACAAAGGAGAGTTTGCCATGAATATTCAAATCTTTGGGTCCTCCAAATGCTTCGAAACTAAAAAAGCGGAACGCTGGTTCAAGGAGCGGCGGATCAAATACCAGTATATCGACCTGCCGAAGAAGGGATTCTCCCTGGGGGAGTACCGCTCCATCCGGCAGAAGCTGACCTACCAGCAGCTGGTGAATACGAAATGCAAAGCTTATCAGGATTTATACATGGCGTACATCACTCCCGACGCAGCAGAAGACAAGCTTTTTGAAAATCCGCAGCTGTTCCTCACCCCTATCGTCCGCAACGGAAAGCAGGTCACTGTGGGCTGCTGCCCGGAGGTGTGGGAAACATGGGAATGAGGCCGCATCAATCACTACACCGTGTTCCTGGAGCTGCTTTTTTCAAAAAACGGAATTGTCTCACTCCGTATGGTGCACATGATTGAAGATATGGTCCTCGCAGTAGCAGTGATACCCGGTACACTTGGAGCAGTAGCGGAATTGCAGGCCAGGGTTCTCCGTATCCGTCCGGCCGCAGACCTCGCATTTGTGGTTGTAGCCCTTCTGCCGTTTCTGCTCTTTTACCGCCTTGCGGAACTGCACCGCCTCGCGGCGGTGACGGGCCTGAAACTGATCTGTCTTCCGATAGAAATCCGGAGAGAAGAAGATGAACAGATTCAGCATGGCGACAACAGGCATCAGCGCCAGTCCCCACAGCCCCGCCGTAATGCCCAGGACCACGGCGGCGGCGTAGAAAACCGCCTCAATCATGGCCAGCCATTTCATCTTGATAGGAAGAATAAAGAAAAGACGAACCACGGTTTCCGGATAGGTCAGGGCGTAGGCGAAAAACAGCGCCGAGTTGACATACCCCGCTCCTGCCAGCGGAACGGCGAGGCCATCCACAAACAGGACCAGAATGGCCGCCAGAACGGACAGCAGCATTCCGCTGACGTAATAAAAGGTAAATTTCGCGCTGCCCCACAGCCGTTCCATGGACTCTCCCAGCCAGTAATAGAACATCAGGGAGAGCAGTACGGAAAATGGCTGGCTGCCGGTGGGGATCAGGACAAAGGTCACAATTCGCCAGAGCTGGCCGTGGAGCACCGCAGAGGCATCCATCATCAGCGTGCTCAACAAAAGCCCGGAGCGGTCAAACATGCTGAAAATATAGATGACGGCGTTGGCGGCCACTATATACCGCATCAGGCCAGGGATTCCCCATCTGGGATGCAGGGCGCAAAAACGGTCAATCGCGTCGTTCAGTCTTTTCAAGGGGTATTCCTCCAATATGATTTAGTCCGGTATTTGGTATTGTACTCCATCCAAAGGAAAAAGTCATCATAAATATTTTGAACATTTGACAATTGGCAAAAAATATGTATAATAGAAGATGTCCTGCTTGCGGGGCCGCCGGGCGGTCGTTTCAGAGTGCAGCCGGACCGGTATCGAGAATAGAATAACGGGGTGTTGCGCAGCTGGTAGCGCGCCTGCTTTGGGAGCAGGAGGCCCGGGGTTCGAGTCCCCGCACTCCGACCACGTCGGAGCAAAGTCCGCTCCACTCAAAACCGGGCGTTCCCTTATGGGAGCGCCCGATTTTTCGCGCCGCTCCCCTGCTCCTCCTTTCCAACTCGAACCCGCTGCGCTGGGCTTCGAGTTGGTTTGGGATGCATGATGCACGACGCATGATCAATATACCGGTACGCATTTTCGGTATAATGGCATTTATCTCCTTTGTCGAATTTTGTATAATTTGATCGAAAGGAGGGATGTTGCCGTGGGATTACAGGAAAATATGGCTGTTGCAATTCGTACTGTTATGTTGCAGCGGCGTAAATCCTTGACAGAGTTTTCGGAGGAGCTGGAAATATCCCGTACCGCTCTCTACGACTACCTCAAGGCCAAGGGGAATCCCAGCGCTGCCACTATTGAGCACCTGGCGGACAAAATGGGCGTCAGTCCGGCCGCCTTGATGACCGGTTTGCTGGAACTGGATCAGAGAGAGATTGTTTTGCAGCTGCTGGATACAATCCATGGCGTGGCGGAGCTTCCGGAGGAAAAGCGAATTTATTTCGCCGAACTTTTTTTGGAAATGGTGAAATTGTGGAGCGGGGATACGCCGCCGCCCGCCTCCGGCAGCCCTCGTGACACTGCCCTTGGAAAAAACGAACCCCGGAAGCGTGAATGACGCTTCCGGGGTTCTATGCTTCTCGGTTTATGCCGCTTCCGCCGGTATGATTTCAGTAAACTCTCCTCTCGTCTGCGGACTCAAAGTGAATGTTATCCCCGGTGATGGGCGCAAACCGCACGCCGTCTGTACTGTTTGCTCTCGCCCAGATGTTGAACTGTGCCACAATGTCCTCTTCGGTCATGTCCAGCAATGCATCCAGCTCCGTTTCCTGCCAGAAGCGCTCAATGGCGGTCTGCATCCCACTCACACAGGCATCCCGTTCCGATACTGTCACTGCGGTTCTATCCGTGATATGGTAGGAGATATCATAATACAGGTTGCACCAGGCGGTCCGGATGCCGTCTTCCTCAAACTTCTCCGGCAGGTTCCGGGCCCAGCCCGGGTCCTCCTCCGGCCCGCCGGTGTAAAGTGCGCGGATCATTTGGCCGTTCTCCGTACCGGAGCAAAGACAGGTGCGGGAGACGAAGGTCCACTCCTCCGGCGTCAGATCCACGCCACAGTCGTTCCAGATCACATCGCAGTTGATACGGTCCCAGGCGTCATTGTTTTCATTAGCCCAGTCCAGCAGCCGCTGGTTGAACACCTTCAGCGTCTGTCCGGCATAACCCTCCGTCCGCAGGGTCAGAAAAGCATCGTAATCCTCCCGGGTGGCCTGGGGAAACTCTCGCTGCTCTTCAGGGTCACGGAGCGTTGCAACGCCCAGAAAGATGGTAGATTTCTTCCGGCTTTCATCAAATTCCGCCTGCTCCTTTGCTGTGGCCAGACGCAGTCCGGAGAGCTTACCGGCTGTATAGACCGTATACAGCTCCACCGCGCCGTCGGAGAAACCGTTCCCGGCGTGCTCGGTAATCCATGTGCCCTCCTGCGGATCCATGATGCCACAGACCTCCCTGCCATCGAACCACATGGTCAGCCCGTTGCCGTCATGATCCGGGTCATTGAATTCCCAAGTCAGGCCGAATGGAGCGTAGGGAGAGAGCAGAGCGTCCCACTGTCCGGCAATCTCGGCGGAGGTCTGGGCGTAAAAGGCGGCGTCGGTGTCAGAAGCATCGTCCGTATCCGTCCGCACCGGCAGTCCGGCCTCCACCACAACGGTCAGGTGGTCCGTACTGAGCCGCTGGGACAGCGCCTCGAAATCATCGCCTGCCGGTTCCGTCCACAGCAGAGCCTTGACCCCTGCCTTTACACCGGCAAATACCTGTTGGTATTCGCCAACAGTCAGCCGGTTTGGGTCCCGAATTTGCAGGCAATAGGTGTACTCAATAAATACCACGCGGCCTCCATTGTCTCGTGCTGCTTCCAAACCGGAGAAATACCGCTCCTGCCACCATTCTGATGTCAGCGGCTCGTAGACATAATGGAAATAATCGTGGAAGGCGCGGGATGGCGTCACCTCTTCAGGGTTGTCATAGTAACCGTCAACGGCGTTGCTCTGCCCGTAGCGCTCAATGAGCGCGATATCCTCTGGCGTGTCCCGCTGGGCCCACATTTTTTGCTGGTACTTTGCCACGGTCATATCCTCGTATCCCTCAAACCACAGGGAGGCCAGGCGGTCCAATTCCGCCTTGGTGAAGGTTCCGTCCGGAGCCTTGGGGCAGGGAGTTTTTTCCTTTGCCGAGGTGGCGAATCCCACCCCCATGCAGCACACCAGTACCACTGCTGCCAGAATGGCAGCCAGGGATCGTTTTTTGATTTTCATAATTGCCCGGATCCTTTCTTCAATCGCATTTTTGCTGAAAGCGCTGGCAAACGGCTCCAGTCCGCTGCGACCCTCCTCCATGGAGATCAATGTCAGCGCGTAGTCGTTCCGCTTGTCCAGCCCCAGCCGCCGCACCACGACCTCGTCGCACCGCAGCTCCATATCCCGATTGGCCAGTACGAACATGCACCACACCAGCGGGTTGAACCAGTGGACGCAGGCGGTGAGCGCCAACAGAGGCTTCCACAGGGCGTCCAGTCTCCTGATATGGACCATTTCATGTTCCAGCGCGTACAGAGGCACCTCTGTCCCTGCCTTTGGCAGCAGGATCACAGGCCGCAGCAGACCGTAGGTCAGGGGTGCGTCCACTTTATCCGACCACCGCAGAGAGACTCTCCGGCGCAGCCTCTGGACCGCCAGCCAGTCCAGCGGGAAGGGTTCCTCCGCCGGCAGGGCGGTGCGGAACTCTCTCCAGCAGCGGAGGTAGGAAAAGAGAAACGCTCCCGCACACAGACCGGCCCCCGCCAGCCAGCTCCATCCCCAGAATCCGGTATTTACGGAGACATCCGGGAGATCCGGAACATTCCGGGCGGCAGAAAGAGCGCCGGAGGATGCCGGTGCAAGCGCAGGCGCCGGACGGGAGGCTTCCGGAAAGGGGGCCATCGTGCTCTCCGCAACCGTCATCCGCTCCGCCAAGGTGTACACGCTGACTGGGGATGAAATAGAAAAAGGAACCATCAGCCGCAGCGCAGCCACCGCCCACAGCGCCAGGAACGTCCCCTTGGGCAGACGGTTCAGCGCCAGCGATCTCAGCACAATTACCGCCAGAATCAGCACGCCGCCAGAAAAGCTCATTTGCAGAAGGCTCATGCGCTCACCCCAATTCTTCCACAATGTCTTTCAGATGCTGGAGCTGCTCGGCGCTCAGCTTTTTCCGACCCAGCAGGGAGGCAAACAGCTTGTCCACGGATCCGTCGAACAGCTTGCCAACCAGTTCGTCGGTTTCGGCATCTTGGACCGCCTCCCTGGCAATCAAAGCGCGGCACTGGAAACCGGGGTCCGTACGGGCAACGGCTCCCTTTTTGATGCACCGTTTGATGAGGGTGTAGGTAGTGTTCACGTTCCATCCCACCGCATTCCCCAGAATTGCGGCAATCTGCCGGGCCGGCAGCTCCCCTTCCCGCCACAATACGTCCATAACCTTCAATTCTGAATTAAAAAGCTTCATATCCATCACTGGCACCTCTTTCTATAAGACACTGGTAATACTACCGCAATAAATACTACCACAGTCGTACAGCGTTGTCAATACGACTGTGGTAGTAAAACAAAAAATTTTTTGAAAAGCTCCGGCGCTCCCTGCCTCCTGACGCCGCGCGAAAATTTTGAAGCGGCAGCGATTTCAAAACCCGTGACTTATGGGAGGGATGCCGTTTCAGGAAAGCGCCGCCCAAAGGCAATCTGCTAAAGCGGCGAAGTCCTCCATCCCCAGCGCTTCCCCCCGGACAGTGGGGGAAAGGCCGCACCGGGTGATGGCCGCTGCTACGCCGTCTTTTCCCAGCGGGGAGCCGAAAGCGGTGCATAAAGAGTTGCATAAGGTTTTCCGCCGGAGAACAAAAGCGGCCTTTACCGTCCGGAAGAAGAATTCCTCCCCGCAGGCGGGGGCCACCGCCGGGGTCTCCCGGACCTGACAGCGGATGACAGAGGATGTCACCTTGGGCGCAGGCAGGAAGCACTCCGGCGGCACATCAAAAAGAATCTCCGGCCGGGCGTGATACTGCATGTAGACGGACAGTGCACCGTAGGCAGCGGTTCCCGGCTTCGCCGCTAGGCGCAGTGCCACTTCCCGCTGGACCATGACGGTAACGGTCCGGAACCGTCCCGTCTCCAGCAGCGCCTTCAGAATCGGAGAGGCCACATTATAGGGCAGATTGGCGCACACCAGGGGTGTGAGTCCCTGGAAGTGCCGCTCCACCAGCCCGGGAATGTCCAGCTTGAGTATATCGCCGGAAATCAGAGTAAAGTTGTCCGCTCCAGCCATGGTTTCCTCCAGCACTGGCGGCAGGGCAGGGTCCAGTTCCACAGACACTACCTTCCCGGCCCGCAGGCACAGCTCCCGGGTCAGGCAGCCGATGCCGGGACCGATCTCAAGTACACCGCAAGCGGCGTCTCCTCCGCCGGCTTCGGCAATCTGCCGGGGCACCCAGCCGGCGACCAGAAAGTTTTGCCCCAGGGATTTGGAAAAACGGAAGCCGTGACGGTCCAGCAGGGCCCGGACCTCCCGGATGTCGCAGAGATTCATCGTCATGTCCCCCTTGATGTACGTTTTTTTATAGTATATCATATTTGAAAAAAATGGGTAGCGGAAATTTTGATCCTGTGATATAATCACCCAAAGGATTTCCACAGGAGGGGGCGCTTGTGATGCCGGAACTGGTAAAAACGTTGCTGATTGTCTGCCCGCTGGTATTTCTGGGGGGCTTTGTGGACAGCGTGGCGGGGGGCGGCGGGTTGATTACGCTGCCTGCATATATGATGGCGGGGGTACCGGTCCATTTCGCGGCAGGCACCAACAAGGTGGTCAACGGCTGTGGTTCCGCCACCGCGTCGGTGAAATTTTTCCGCAGCGGAAAAATCCGGCTCCACGCAGCCCTGTGCGCCGCAGCAGGCGCCCTGGCAGGGGGATACATAGGCGCGGAAATTGCCAAGCTGCTCAGCGAAAGTCTTTTAAAGGGTCTGATGCTGGTCGCTCTTCCAGTCGTAGCGGTGTTTCTGATGGTGAAGAAGGATTTTGGCCAGGAAACCGGGGAGAGGCAGTACAGCCGCCCTTATGAGATGGCAGTGAGCCTTGGAATTGGTCTGGTGATCGGATGCTACGACGGGATGGTGGGACCGGGGACGGGGACGTTCATGATTATGGCCTTCACCGCGCTGCTCAGTATGGATATGGTGACGGCCTCCGGCTGCTCAAAGGTAGGGAATCTGGCCTCCAATATCGCGGCAGCGGTTTCGTTTATCATTGGCGGAAAGGTGCTGTGGGCGCTGGTGGTTCCGGCGGCAGCGTGCAGCATGCTGGGGAATTACTGCGGGGCGCGGTACGCCATCCGCGGAGGTGGGAAAAAGATTAAGGGAATGATCTTTGTGGTTCTGGGGATGCTGTTTGTCAAAATGCTGGTGGATCTGCTGTAACCGGATGAAATGTTTCTCTGTGAAAAAGGACAGCCGCAGGACAATGTTATAAAGATAGCAACGCTTAACAAGGGCACACAGGCCATAGTATAAAGCGCAGAGAGAAAGATTTCAGATTTTCCACTCAAACGAAACGCGGTCGCTGGTGGCCTGGACCTGGGAGAGAATGATGTCCGTCACCTGCCGTCGGTCGTCAAAGTCAATCGTGTTCCAGTTCTCCAGATGGGCAGACAGAAACTCAATTTTCTGTGGAGAGATTGTTTCCGCGTTCAGTGCGGCAATCTCCTTTATCAGCCCTTGACGGCTGGCGTCCAGCTCCTCGATTTTCCCGTTGGCATAGGACAGCAGAACCGCATTGGCTCCGGTCAAGGTATTCAGCAGCTTTTCAATCTCATCCTCTACCTGGGCCAGCTCCACATTCAAGGCGGTCAGCTTGGGATTGACGGTCGTTGCTTTTGCCGTCAGGGTTTGAAACTCGGAGAGCTTCTTCACCATCTCCCCATAGACAAATTGCTCAAACTCCGCCGTCCGCAACGTCCCGCAGCCCTCACAGCTTTTGTTGTCCGCCCTCTTGGAACACCGAAGATACTGTGTCCCCGCCGGATTGCCCACACTCATAAGGGCATACCCACAGCGCCCACATTTGATTTTTCCGGCCAGCCAGGTATTCCGGGCCTTGCGCCCTCCCTGGAACGTGATATTTGCCAGCAGCTTCTTCCTGCACCGCAGCCAGGTATCGGCGGGGACAATGCCCTCGCTGGGAGCTAGGTAGTGTTCACATAAGGGCATCAACAATAAGTGCAAAATAGACAAAAGTCAAAAAGATAACATCAAGCTTGTCATAGCGGGTAAAAATACGGCGAAAACGCTTGATGCGGCGAAAAAGTCTCTCAACCTGATTACGCTGTTTGTACAATTCCTTATCGTAGTCCCAAGGATCTTTGCGATTGCTTTTGGGCGGAACAACAGGTGTGTAGCCAAGTTTCACGGCCAGAGCCCTGGTTTCATCCCCTTCATAGGCCCGGTCCATCAGAAGATAAACCGGATGGTTTGTTGGACCGAGCTGCCGCAAAAGAGCACGACCTTCTGGACCGTCGCCACAGTTTCCCGCAGACAACGAAAAGATTACCCC
>CAJTUD010000016.1:0-5373 GCA_910579725.1 uncultured Oscillospiraceae bacterium
GCTACCAGCAGCCCAAGCGGAAAAACAGCACCCTCTGGAAGTATTTCGCCATCTCCGATATGCTCACCAACGAGATTTATATTGGCAACATGGTGCAAGGCAAATATGGCAGCGTGTCCTACAAGACCAAGCAAAACAAACCCCGCCCCCAAAGTGAGTGGTATCGTGTAGAGGGAACCCATGAGGCCATCATCGACCGCCCCCTCTGGAACCGGGTTCAGTCCATGGTTGCGGAACGGGCCAAGCCTTTTGATTGCGGTACTGTGGGGCTATTCGCCCGGAAAGCGATCTGCGCCAACTGCGGCTACACCATGCGTTCCTCCAAAAATCGCGGGCGGCACTATCTCCAATGCTCTAACCGCCATGTGGCAAAGGACGCCTGCATCGGCTCCTTCATTTCGGTGGAAAAGCTGGAGCGGATGGTCATTGACGAGCTGAACCGACTGGCGGCGGCATATCTGGACAAGGACGAGCTGGAGCGGAACATTGAGTTTTGCGAAAATCTGCAAGGGCAGAAAAAGCAGCTTCTGGACACCCTCACCGCCTATGAGAAACGAATTGCCGAGTACACCAAGGGTCTGCGGGATTTATACATGGATAAGGTCAAGGGCCTGCTCAACGACAGCGACTTCTTCGCCCTTTCTAAAGAGTTTTCCTCCGAGAAATCCCGGCTGGAGCGCGTCCTGCTGGACGGACAACGGCAGCTTGCGGAACTGGAGGACAGAATTGCCGTTGGAGACAACCGAAAGTCTTTGGTGGAACGGTATATAAATCTGGAACACTTGACACGAGAAATCGTGGAAATTCTCATTGACCACATCACTGTTGGGAAGCGCATCCCTGGAACGAAGGACGTTCCCATTGAAATTCACTGGAACTTTTAAGGAGCATAGACCCATGCCACCCAAAGAAGAATTTGAAAAGTCTGTCCAATCCATCGACCAAGCCCTGGGCGAGATTGAGCGCACTCTGGAGCAAATGCTGACCTTGGCCCGCCTCTCCACCAGCGATTTGAACGTAGACCGGGCCGCGCTGCAAAAGACGCTGGAACGCCTCCAGCGCAAGATTGACCGTATTGCGGATACCATTTGACTTGATTTTTCGCCATTTTCTGCACGAAGTTGCACTTTTGTGATTGCACCAGAGCAGAAGGCTCGCGTTACCTATGACAATATCCTTCGTTTAAGCGACGACCCGGATGTAAATGATGCAATCAGATTCCTGCGTGCTCGGGAGATCGTGCATTTTCAGCGTTTTGGCGAAGGCTTGCGCTTGGCAAAAGACCGCATGTCAGAAAAAAATAATATTTATTTCACCAACCCGTCTTTCGACCGCTGAACCTGTAAAATGGCCTGTCCTCTTTGAGGGCAGGTCATTTTTATCCACGCAGATGGTTGTGCAATAGTTTCAGCAACACTGTAACGTGCATAAAATCTCCACATTCACCAAACAGAACATTTACTGTGAAATTTCCTTTTTTACCGCCCTGCCCAAATCTCTGGCAGGCCGAGAGAGACAAATGACTGCCCCCGGATCGCTTACTCTAGACATGGCTCGTACAAGCGGCACAGCCAGAAACGGCAATAAGATCACGTATACCGCACCAGCATAACAGATCAGCGAAATAGCCCTTTTGAGGTTGACTACCATTCATATTGGTGGTATACTTGGTTCATAATAAATCAAAAAATCCGAGTCTGTTGGTGGACTTTTCCTTCACCCGTTTCATAAGCGGACTGTTGTAAAAATCACGGAAAGAGGTTGAGTGAGCATGAGAAAGCGTTTGTTGGCCGTTTGTCTGGTAACTGGCCTCCTGCTGGTCCTGACAGGGTGCGGTAAAGAAGACGGCTTACCCTCCGGAAAAACAGATGGATCAGTCTGGACAGATTCCATTCATGATAATCCTGCATCCGAGCCAGCAATTGCCATGGAGGATGCTATTTTACCACTGGAAGCAGAGCGATTTCTGGTGGCACCGAGAAGTGTGGGTGGTATTGAGCCCTATGCCGACCATTGGTTTCGTGACCAGGCGAGGATAAACGTCGATTTGTCCGAAGAATTGGCCCTTACCTATTCTTTGACAGTCGGTGATAAGACCACATTCCCCAATGGCAGCCCCCAGGGCTATGATATGGACGCGCTGCTGGAGTGGGGGAAAGCCCCTGGCTTGAACGTGGATGTTCTGCATGAGCATGGCTTTACCGGAAAGGGTGCGGTGATTGCCTATGTAGACCAGCCTGTGGCTGAGCATGAGCAGTTCAGTGACCTGACACTCCACTACACCAACAACACTGATTCGGAAAGCTCTATGCATGGTTTGGCGGTGCTGTCCCTGCTGGCAGGAAAGGATATTGGTACCGCACCGGGGGCGGAGGTCTATTACTATGGGGACGCCAGCTGGGAGAGAGATCAGGCGAGTCAGGCTGAATGTCTTTACCAGATTATTGAGCAGAATAAAGCGTTGCCAGAAGGGGAGAAGATTACCATGGTGGGTTTCTCCAACAACATTAACGGTGATGTGAAAAACGAAGACGTTTTACGGGAGGCTGTTGCCGCCTGCGAGGAAGCAGGAATTATGGTTTGGTTCTGCGGCGAGTATGGAGCAGCTGTCTTCCTGCCCTTCAGTGACAAGGATGATTTCCATAATCTGGTCTCCGACGTATGGTGGTCAGGAAGTTTGTCAGATGTGGTCTTTGTTCCTGAGGCGGGCCGGACAACGGCATCTGTCTTAGATGGTGTTAATTATATCTACTGGGCCTTTAACGGTGGACTGAGCTGGGCAATGCCTTATATGCTGGGACTGTATGCCATTGCCAATGAGATTGACCCCTCCCGGACCCAGAGCGATCTGCGGATGCTGGTAATGGATACCGCTTATAAAAATGGCAATATGTCTATCATCAATCCGGTAGGTTTTATCGCTGCTGTTCTGGACGGCGCCTGCCGCAGTGATGAGGCGGACGCTCTCCGTCAGGATGCGGCGGCGCAGGAGCGGTATCTTTATGCTGTGATGGACCCAATGGCTATGAATGAGGAGGATCTGACTGCCATAGGCAATTATCTGGCGGCTATCACCGACGCACAAGTCCTGACAGTCGATGCCCGCGCTTTCTCCAGTATGACGGATCTGGAAGCAGCCCTTCAGGCGGACGCTGTTCAGCGAGGCGGCGTGGTGTGCGGCGTACAGTTTTTCGGTACACTTGACTGGGATCATGAACAGCTTCCGTGGCCAACGGCTAACCTGCCGTTAGCAGAAGGAGCGTATACGGATTTCTTTGACCAGTATAAAGCTGCCGAGGACTACTCTAAGACTCCGGAAGTGTTCGCTCCCAATCCTGCTTGGCCGCTTTTTGTTGGATCTGCACAGATTACGATGAGTTGACAATCCGTTCTGTCTTGGTAAGTGCAACAGCTTGTCACATTATTTTTACTCGATGGTCTGTTTTCCCTTTTCCAGTTGATTGATTAGCTCGGTCAGCTTGTGCGTGAAATTTCACCCGGCCTTTCACAACAGCCTATGCAAAATTGCCTGTCCAGTAGTTCATCTGCGGCAAAAAATAGAACAGATGGCTCCATCAGATTCAAGAATCCTCTGCATCTGATAAAAGGTCTTGCAATAGTAACAGAAATCCTGTTTTTTGCTGTAAAACAGTCCTATTGCCTCACGTCCGGCTCATTGACAAAACAGATACCCGACTGCCCATATTGAAGCCTTCCACCTGATTTTATGAAACCTGCCGGCAGATCAAGGTGCGGTATGCTTCCATCTTTGGAAGCATACCGCACCTTTTTTCAGCAATTCCAACTGATCCGTACTGGATTTGTTTCATTCTGAACAGCTACAGCCTGAAGCGAACCTAGAATCCGTTCCAACTCCTCCCGAGCCAGATCATCCTGGAGCTCCCGTGTTGCTTCTGTACCGGCATTGTGATACGCATACGCCGCCGCTCCGTAAAAAGCAAAGCCCAGAGCATTGGAAGGCGTGGTCAGCGTACCGCAGGCTGTGGATAACGCCCGGGCCGCCGCCTGGCGGATAGGATCCTGCTCCTCTTGCGCGGCTTTCCGCGCATCCGACAGGAGCGGCCTAACCTCCTTCAGCGGCAATTCTCCCCGCAGATGGGAACGAACCGCCTCCACTGCCGCCGCAGAGCGCTTCGCCGTTCTGCACTGTCCCAGCATGGGCAGATACCGGTCCGTCGTGTACTCCACCGCCCAATGAGTCAGGGTAAGCTTACTCTGCGTTTCTATAAGCGCCATCAAGCGAACCACAGGGATATCCTCCACGCTGCCCATCATTTTTCGCAGCTTCATACCGTCTTACCTGCCGCCCTCTTTTCTTCGGATTATACAGCGATCCAGACCGCATTCCTTGGTATATCCATCGTCCACATACTGCTCATAGACCTTTCCGGTACCCAGCAGCTCTCCTGTCAGCAGGTCCATCTCCGCCGTATTGGCTGCCGGCTTCCCTACAGGAACCAGTCTCCCTTTTCTGATATAGAACACCACTTGATTAAGCGGCACCATCACCGTCCGTTCTCCCGCGCCCACATCCATACAGGTAAAGCCCTCACTGCTATACCGTACCTCCGTCATCGGCTCCGGCAGATAGACAATCCTCCCCCGGGTTCCCTGCTCCAGAACCGGCACGATCATGATGCTCTCCCCCACCATCAGTTGATCTGCAATTCCCCGAGCTTTCTCGTCTCCAGGATAGTCAAAGGACAGCGGCTTGATGTACATATCCCGCCGCAAAGCAGCTTTCATAAATTCAGAATAAAGGTAGGGCAGCAACCTGTACCGCAGACCGATAACCGTCCGGAAATCCTCCGGATTGCGGAAGCGATAGCACTCCTGATTTTTGGTAAAAATTGCGGTGTGGTTGCGCATCAGCGGCGTAAAAACAGAGACTGCCAACCAACGCAGCAGCAGCTCCCGGCTACAGTTCCCACCAAAGCCGCCGGTGTCCGCACCGCTGTAAAGAAAACCGCACATGTTCAGCGAAGGCATATGATATACGTTCTGCCGCAGCATTTCCCAGGTGGAGGCGTTGTCCCCGGTCCAAATGCCGCCATACCGGTGCGCTCCGATATAAGACGAGCGGGAGAAAAGCAGATACCGTCTGTCCATCAGCCGGTCCAGCCCCTCCCCGGAGGCCCGGGTCATCATTGCACCGAATAGATTGTGGACCTCGTAATTGCTCTTTTCCCGTCCATCGTCCAGCCGGTGGAAGAAGTCCTTGAAATCCGCGATGTGACGCTCCGGCTGATCCGGATCTCCCCGCTCCACATCGGGCTTCGTTCCCTTGGCCCGGTACTCCGTGGAAAAGATGGCAGGTTCATTCATGTCGTTCCAGAACCCCTCCAGCCCCCG
>CAJTUD010000016.1:5383-42902 GCA_910579725.1 uncultured Oscillospiraceae bacterium
TCCTATCTGTTCTGGCACCGTCTGGGAGCAAAGCGGGTGGTGTCTGCCCGGGAGCTGTCCCTGGAGGAAATCCGGGAAATGCGTCATGCCGGGCCATACCTCCGCTTTGAAGTCCGTACCCTCATGGTTTTTGCAGAAATATTCGTTCCGGACACCCTCCTCGTACACCGGGTTGCCCGGCTCAATCTTGATGCCGGCGTCCACAATCGGAACCAGGCGGATCCCCTTCTCCTTCATCCGAGCCGCGTATCCAGCCAAGTCCGGAAACCGGCGTTTGTTTACAGTGAAGTCAATGAAACGGTCCATATAGTCAATATCCATACAGATATAGTCCAGCGGAATCCCTTTTTCCGCATGCTTTGCGGCAACCCTGCTGATATCCCGCTCCGTTTTGTATCCCCAGCGGCTCTGCCCATATCCGAAAGCCCACAGAGGCGGCAGAAAGCTCTGTCCGATAATATGGAGGAACTGCTTGACCACATCATAGGCGCTCTCCCCCTCCACAATGTATAGACGGAGATCCTGAGACTCACAGGAAACCGACAGAGCGCCGTTCCCTTTGCAGTCAATATCAAACATGACCTTTGCCGGCGTATCAAAAAACGCGCCGAAGACGGCTTCTCCATCCACCACAACAAAGTTATGTGCACCATACATGGAAGGCATATCGTCCTTGTGATGTGGATCGTCATAGTTGAAGCTGATATACCGCGCTCCCCGCTTGTTGATTCCCCGCATGGTCTCCCCAAGGCCGTAAACAATATCCTCCGTTCCCAAGGGGCAGGAGAAAACCTGCGGAGCTCCCTTCTTTCTGGTAAAATGGCGGAGCTGCTCATGGTCCAGAAGCGCAACCGGCTCCACAACCGCAAAGGTTTCCACTGGAGTTCCATAGTGAAATTTTGAAATCATTTCGCGTCCTCCCCGCTGTTTTTTCTGTCTCTTGCATTATAGTGGAAGCTGCCTCGGCATGCAACCATAAGTTTCGGCTTCCTGTCAGTTTTTTCTTCCGGCAGTCCATTTCTCAAGCAGATTCTCCCTCTTGACTACCTGATAAACGTGTAAACATCTTCGCCGGAATCCTCTGGGGAAAAGCGATATCCTCCGGCTCCTGCACTTGATATTGCGCCATGTACCGAACCATCTCTCCCCGCACCATCTTGCACTGAGTTCCCTTCTCGATAATTTTTCCACCTACCTTTTGGCCAAAAATGCAGACAATAAACCTCGTTTTCTCCGGAAGATGCCGTAAGACGCACTGGCTGTATTCTTTGGACGCGAGATTGACAATGCATCCTGTCTCCGCCAGAATATTTTCCGCAATGCCTGCGCCCCAAAACTCATAAAGGTCCACTGCTTTCCCGACAGAAAGTTTGGCCTGCATCTCCAAACGGTAAGGCGTGACCCCATCAAAAGGCCGCAGAACGCCGTAAAATCCGGACAGAATCCGTAGATGTTCCTCTACATATTCCAACTCCTCTTCTGTAAATACACCGGGAGCCATATACCGGTATTGAATGCCTTGGTAGGCCAGTATAGCCGGTGTCAGGTTTCGACGGAGGTCCATGTCCAGCAACCGCCCGGCATTCAGCTGTGCAATTTGATCATTGCATTTCCAGAGGGTTTTCAGCTCCTGGAAGGACATGCCGCGCATTCTTCCATACAGCTGCTCCGTTTTATTGAGCAGCGCCGGCAGTCCCCGGCACGCAAAGCTGTCGGTATCCACATTCATTTTTTTCGCCGGAGAAATAATGATCCGCATAGAATCCTCTCAATCTCTGCCGCATGTGTTTATTCCTGTGATCAATTGTAGCGAATGATCCCCTTTTAGTCAACCTCTTTATAAAAGAGCGGCCCCCGCCGGCTGACCGGCGGGGGCCACTCTATACTGCGGTAACTGCACTTATTTCCGCAGCCGTCTCTCGTTGTCGAAGTATTCTCTCGTCATCTTGAAAACAACCGGACAAAGCGCAATCAGCGCAATCAGATTGGGGATTGCCATAAGGCCGTTCAGCGTGTCGGCAATAGACCATGCCAGCTTCAAGTCCATGGTGGCGCTGATAATTACCACCAGCGTAAAGAGAATCTGATAGGGCTTTACCGCCTTCTCCCCCAGCAGAAATTCCCAGCAGCGAGTACCATAAAGCCCCCAACTGAGAACTGTGGACAAAGCGAAGAGACTCAGCCCGATGGCGATGATCAGCGCGCCTGTTTTGCCGCCCAACACCGTTCCCAGCGCCTGGGCATTAAGCGCGGTAGTTCCCTTGACACCATAGTTGATGGTGTCCGCATCCAGGGCCAGCAGCAGAGTCAGACCGGACAGGGTGCAGATGACGATAGTGTCCATGAACACCTCAAAGATACCATAAAGGCCCTGCTTCACCGGATTTGTTTCAGAGGAGGCGGCATGTGCGATAGGAGCGGAACCAAGACCGGCCTCGTTGGAAAATACGCCCCGCTTGACTCCCCACTCAATACAGGTCTTGATGGTAATGGCCGCCGCACCGCCGGTAACGCCCTCCGGGGTGAATGCACCCTGGAAGATCATTGCAAACACATGGGGCACCTTGGTAATATTGGTCCCCACCACAAGCAGGCATGCCACAATATAAATGACGGACATGATGGGCACCATGAACTCCGTTACTTCGCCGATGCGTTTGATTCCGCCCACCAGTACCACGCCGATGATGATCATCAAAATGACCGCCAGCACAATATTAATCACCGTCTGATGCTCTGCAGCAGAGGGGGCAAAGGACTGAATCGCGGTGTTGACGGCAGAGGTGATCTCTCCCACCTGCACTGCGTTGCCGATGCCGAAGGAAGCCAGACCGCCGAAAAGGCAGAAAATCGCGCCCAACCATTTCCAATTCTTGCCCAGACCATTTTTGATATAGTACATAGGGCCGCCCACCCAGTCGCCGAAGACATTGCGCTCGCGGTACTTTACTGACAGCATAACCTCCGAATATTTGGTGGCCATGCCCAGCAGAGCGGAAACCCACAGCCAAAAAATGGACCCGGGGCCACCCAGAGTGACGGCAAAAGTGATACCAGCAATATTGCCGGTGCCCACAGTGGCGGCCAAAGCGGTGGTCAGCGCCTGGAGAGGCGTGACCTCACCGGCCTTTGCCTCCTGCTTCTTGAACATTTTGCCTACTGTGTGCTTCATGGCGTAGCCAAACTTCCTGAACTGGAACCCCTTCAGGCCTACCGTCAGAATGATGCCTGCGCCCATCAGCAGCACCAGGGCAGGAATGCCCCAAACAATGTCATTCAGCCACTTATTCCCATTTTCTATTGTCTGATAGATCTGTTCCATGCTTGCTCTCCTTTTCCTTTCCCAATTTACATATCAGAATAAAACAAGAGGAGGCGACGGCGCACCTCCCCTGCTGTAAACAGAAAATAGAAATACTCCCCCCTGGGTTTCCCCTGTGGGGCATGTATCTCCAATTCTGTCCTTTTGCCTGAGAGATTACGGTCTGGCCGCTTGCACCTTCGGCATCCGCTCATTTGCGGAATTCTCCAGAATCTCGTCCGCCCGCAGTCCCGCCTTCCGGCACCTGCGCGATTCACGCCTTCGGTGGGGATCCGTTTCCTTTCCAGACGGCTCCCTCTCTCCTGCGGACATCCTCCGATATGTATTTGATAAAAGTATTGTAGCAGACCGGCTCTCCCGGCGCAAGTATGATTTTACAAAAACTTCACACTTTTTCTCTTGACATCCCTGTCCATTCGCACAAAAATAGAGGAGAATGGAAAAAATTTTCTCCGGGCCGTTCTGGCCGCGGAAAAGGAGGAGCCATGACCCTGTCTGAAGCTATTTTTTCCCGGGCCTCCTGCCGGGACTATTCACCGCAACCCATTGCCTCTGTGCAGCGGCAGCAGCTGGAAAAGGCCGTCGCCCAATGCAGCCGCCGCGCCGGACTGCGTATCCAGCTGATCTGCGGCCGCCCAGAGCCCTTCAGTTCTTTTTTCAAAAGCTGGGGACATATCCGGAACGCGTCCAACTTCCTGCTCTTCGCCGGCCCAGCCGGCGACCCGGAGCTGGAGGAAAAATGCGGGTACTACGGCGAAGAATTGATTCTCACCGCTCAGACCATGGGGCTGCGCAGCTGCTGGGTGGGCGGAACCTACGACAAGAAGCACTGCATGTCCCACATCTTAGAGGATGAGGAGCTGGTATGCATTGCCGCTATTGGCTATCCGGCGCCGGCCAAGGAAAAACCCCGTTCACTCAAGCCGCTGGATGCGCTGGCCTCCGGTCTGGAGGACGCTCCCCGGTGGTTTATGGATGGCATGGCGGCTGTCCAGCGTGCCCCCTCTGCCATGAACCGGCAAGGATACCGCTTCACCTTCCGCCAGGATGGCTCTGTCCGGGTACGTCTGAGCGGAACGGGCTCCTTTGCTCTGGTGGATTTGGGTATTGCCAAGCGGCATTTTGAGCTGGGAGCCCACGGTGGCGAATGGACCTGGGGCGATGGCGGCGTATTCCGGAAAGCTCGGGAAGAGAAATCCTGCGGCGCAGTGATTTGGCGGCGGAATGCGAACCGGCGGGAATATCTGCTGGTCCGACATAACGGCGGGCACTGGAGCTTCCCTAAAGGCCACGTGGAAGGAAATGAAACGGAGGAGGAAACCGCCGCCCGGGAGATTCTGGAGGAAACGGGGCTGACAGCGGAAATCCACACCGGTTTTCGCAGACAGGTAACTTATTCCCCCAAACCCGGGGTCATCAAGGATGTGATCTTCTTCACTGCCGTCCCCACCGGCGGAAAGGAGCATCCCCAGGAATCAGAAATCTCACAGCTGAGCTGGTTTTCCTTCCCCGAGGCAGCGAAGCAAATCACCTACGCCACTGATGAAGAAATTTTGCTGGCCGCAGAGACCTATCTGAACAGAAACTGAGGAAAGAGAGGCGAAAACGCCTCTCTTTTCCATTTCCCACTTGACAGGCTCCTGTGGCAATGATATATTTTATCTACTACTTAATAAACAGTAGTAACAAGCAGTAGAGAGGATGATAGAGCATGAAGCTGTTCAAAAGAACCCCTTCCACCCAGCAGGGATGGCTGGAGGACCTGTACCGCCGCCTGGTGTGGTATTTCCCCGCCGCCCAGGTGAAGGACATTTTGTTGGATTACCAAGAGCAGTTTGACGCAGGGCGCGACCACTGCAAAATGGAAGCGGAAATCATTCAAAGGCTGGGGCCCCCGGATGAGGCCGCTGCTTTGCTGCTGGAGGAGGAGCTCTCCGTCCGGAGAAACAGCTTCCTCCAAACCGGTCTATGGACCGGACTGCTGGCGCTGTGCTCTGCTTTTCTGTGGACATGCCTGATGAATCCCACATCTTTGAGGATGCTGTGGACAGGGGTGTTTCTGGGACTGCCGCTGACGGCTTCGGTTCTGTTTCTGCTGATCCGGGGGCCGGCCCGGGTGGCGTTGGAGAACAGTCCGCAAAAACCCGTGTCCCCGGCGGCTGTCTATGTAGTCCCCGCCCTTCTGACACTGGCAGGCACTGTAGAAAGAGCGATTCTCCATATTGTTTCCGCGCATGTGTCCTCCCATCTTCCGGAAAAGACACTGGAACGCATAAGCCATTCCATGCGTTTTGGAAACGGGCTGTTCTGGATGGTCCTCCTGCTGATTCTGGCGCTGCTGGCACTGTGGCTGCTGCATTGGAGCACGACGGTTTCCATCCGGTACTTTCCTGGCGTGGTTCACTCCATCGGCGCTCTTGAGACCGCATTCTTTCAGCTGACTTACTTCACCTCCATTTATATTGAGCGCGACATCCCCCCATCGGCGGACCTTTTTCTGCGCCTGTTTCCCTACTGCGTCGGGCTGGTCACGGCCCTGGTGTTTCAACGGTGGGTAAGCCGGCAAAGTCCCCTCCCCCGCGTCTTCCTGGGCGGCAGCGCTGACTGGCAGGCCTGGAGGCACCGTCTGGGCGTGCGCCTGTTGGAGTGGTATGATGCACCGCAGGTAATCGAGGTACTGGAAGACTATCAGGAACAGTACGATCTGGGCCGGGAGCAAGGCAAATCCGAGGAGGTCCTGCTCTCCGGAATGGGCCGCCCTGAGGCGGTGGTCCGGGACCTGCTGAAGGAGGACCGGAGGGCCCGCCTGCGACACCGGCGGACCTGGATATGGGCAATGCTTGCCGGAATCTCCGGCTGGCTGCTGTTAAGTCTTCTGGAGGCCTTTAAGTCTGGAGGCATGGTTCTTGGCCAGTGGTTCCGGACCAGTGCCGTCCAGATCAGCGTCGCCGCCTTGATTCTGGGGACGGTTTCCCTCTTTGTCCTGCTCCATGCTCCAGGGCGGGCGGAGGTGGAAAAACACTTCCCCGCCTCCCGGACCACTATTGTCTGGCCGTATCTGCTTCCATGGATTACAACCGCTCTGACCACATGTTTCCTGATCTACTTGATTGTTACCGCGGACACCTCCCCCGAGGCCGTCCTGCTGGACTGGCCCCTGCCGCTGTATGTAATTTATGTGATCGAGTTTTCCGTTTTGCTCCTGCTGTCCATGCTCCTCTGGACCTTGGTCCGGTGCTTCTCCGGATCCATCCAGTACTTCCCCGCAGTGCCCCATATCGCCGGAAGCCTCACCCAGACGCTGTGTACCGGACTCTACATAACGGCCGTAGATATAGATATCACAGACTTGACTGCATCCATCCTGCGTTTTCTCACCAGCCTGCTTCCCTGCCTGACGGGGCTTGCGCTGTTGCTGGCCTCCCGGCTGCTTCTCCGCTCCGCCGGAAAGCCCCGGAAGGAGGGCTGACCATGGATGCGCAGCTGAAAAAGGGCGTGTTAGAGCTATGTCTCCTCCAGTGCCTCTCCGGCGAACCAAAGTATGGCTACGACATCATCCAAACCATGAGGAACTGCTTTCCCGACGTAACGGAAAGCACCTTCTACGCCATTCTCCGCCGTCTGAACAAGGAAGGCTCGGCGGACACCTTCCAGGGCAGCGAATCCAACGGCCCGGTGCGGAAATACTACCGTCTCACGGAGGACGGCCGGGAACGGCTGGCGCAGATGGCCGCAGATTGGCGGAAACTGCGGATAATTCTGGAAAAGATGGGTATTTCATAGAAAGACGGCGCGGAAACAAACCCGCACCGTCTTTCTTCACCACTTCTTAAACAGCTCTTTCGCTCCCATTCCCAGCAGGCAGATAACAGCGCCGCTGACACCCAGCACCAGCCACCCGGGAGACGCGTCAAACCACAATCCATAGGCCAGCTGTCCCACCGGCTGAGCGCACATAGAAATAGTGGAAACGCAGGCCATGACCTTCCCGGTCATATGCTCCGGCGTTTTCTGCTGAATGGCGGAAACAGCAAAGATGGAGAAGGTGCAGGCCATCGCCTGCCCAATGCCGAACAGGGACACCAGCGCGGCGTACTGTCCCAGCTCTCCCACTGGCAGCAGCAGAGCCCCGCCGCCCAGCAGTACGCAAGTGCCTACCCCTGCTACCAGCCAGTTAAGCCTCCAGAAGGGCAGCCGCACCACCAGCATTCCCGCTGTAAGTCCGCCCAGCAGGGCAGCCAGCCCCATGGCGCTTTCCGCCGCACCGTATAGCTGGGCGGAGAGTCCCAGACTGTTCCGAATCAGATACGGCAGGCCTACAATGGCAACGCCGGAAATCAGGCTGCCTACCACAGCGGCAAACAACAGTAGATCCAGCACCTCCCGCCGCTCCCTTGCCAGGAACCGGGCGCTGCTTAACAGCTCCTCCCGGAGGAGCTGTCCCAACCGCTGTCCGCGGGGGCGCGGCACATCCGGCATGCGGATAAAGCATTCCAACGCAGCCGTCAGCAGGAAGCACACCCCCGCTCCCGCCAGTACAGGCCGAACGCCGAAGGCGGCATACAGTACGCTTCCCAAAAACGGCGTTACCAGCCCGGAGACAGCGTTGGCTTGATTTACCGCCGCGTTGCCCCGCAGAACATTCTCCCCATGGAGCATCTGCGGAACGCAGGCCTGCACTGTGGGAGACTCAAAGGCTCCCAGTACCGACAGAACTATCAGTAGAGCTGCCGTCACAGCGATTCCTCTGTCGCCGGCAAAGGTCGCCGCCGCAGACAGCACCGCCGCTCCGGAGGACAGATCCAATCCCACCATAATAGTCCGCCGGTTCACCCGGTCCGCCAGCACCAAAGGGAGTCAGCAGGATGGTGGGCACCATGCTTACCGCCAACAGAGTTCCGAATACCGCCGCTGAGCCGGTTTCCTCCAGTACGTACATGGACAGCGCAAACCGCAGTGCGCCGTTGCCCAGAAGAGAGAACACCTGTCCCAGGAGCAGGAGCGTAAAATTCCGGGTAAACAATTTTTCCTTCATTGAAATCAAACCTCCATCCCTTCTGCCATGCGAAACAGGTCCAGTGCACAAAACGCGCCGGGGACCGCTGCTGCGGCCAGCAGAATCAGCCATGCCGCAGGCATCCTCACCATCGCGGACATCGCCTGGCAGACAAGCAACGACAGAATCACCCCCGCTGTCAGGGTTGCTGTAACGCTCTTTCTTCGAAAGCCGAACCACAGCGCGACAAGCCCTGCTGTTCCCGCCAGCAGCGCCGACCACAGCAGTCCCAGAAATGCCAAAACCACAGTTCCGATTTCCAGATCCCCGGAACACAGTGGGAACAGGCACTCTGTCAGGAAAAAAATGCTCAGTACCACTCCGCCGCACTCCAGCGCGGAAAGCACTGTAAATCCAAACACCAGCCGCAGCTTGACCCCCAGAATTTTTCTTCTGGCTACAGGGTAGGAAAACAGCAAAACCACCCGTTTCCCGCTGTATTCCTCCACCACACACTTTGCCGCCATAGCGGCAAACAGCATGGAAAAGGCAAACGTTCCCAGGACAAAGACAATTCCCGTCACACCGCTCCGATCCAGCAGCACATCCACGTCACTGGAGTAGGGCTCCCACCCCGGCAGAGACGCCAGTAGATACAAAAGCCCCAGCATAACCGGGAATATAGACAGCGCGGCGATCCGATAGGGCCGCAGGCTTGTGCGCCGCAGCTCCAGAGCTGTCAGTTTATTCACGACGGATTCCTCCTGTCATTTTCAGATAGTATTCTTCCATTCCACCATTTTTTCTGAATGCCTCCGGGTCAACCTCTGCTATTACCCGGCCATGGGCCAGAATACCGACGCGAGAAGCGGTTTGCTCCACCTCATGGAGGATATGACTGGAGAGAAGGATTGTAGTGCCCTCCTCCCTGCTCAGATGCAGAAACAGTTCCCGCATCTGATGAATGCCTGCCGGATCCAGACCGTTGACCGGCTCATCCAGAATCAGGACCTCCGGCCGGTGAACAACGGCGCGGGCCACCGCCAGCCGCTGGCGCATCCCCAGGGAAAACTCCGACACGGGCCTCTCCCCCGTTTCCCGCAGCCCCACCAGTTCCAGAGCCTCCTCTGCTTTTCCCTCCGCCTCCAGATAATCCAAATGAATCTCCAGATTTTCTCTGGCGGACAGGTGCTCATAGAAAACCGGCGTTTCAATCAGGCTTCCCGTCCGGCGTAAAATCTCCGGACTCTGCCGGACGCAGTCCAACCCCAGAACGTTCGCCTCCCCCGCCGTAGGCTTCATCATCCCCAGCAAAATTTTGAAAAATGTAGTCTTTCCCGCTCCGTTTTCTCCCAGAAAACCGTAGATACTCCCCTTCCCAATGTTCATTGTACAATCTCGGATTACCTCCCTGCCCTGGAACGATTTGGTCAGTCCTTTGACCGAAATGACATAGTCCACTGTAATTCCCCCTTTTACATACCTTTCAAAGGTATGTATCAATGCAAAAATTTTTGCGGTTACATACCAACCAAACGAATGTATCTGTCCCAAAGAAAAGCCGCTCCCAGCGGCTTTTCTTTATCCAAACTCCGGCGGCATCAACTGAAAATACTTGTCCGCCAGCTCCAGCATCTCCTCGTCAATGACTGGAACCCCCAGATTTTTAAAGATCTCCCCCACACAGCGGAATTTGTGCAGCAGATTCCCCCGGGTAGCTGGGAAAATGGTGGGAGACATCCACAGAGTATCCAGCAGGGTCAGCAGCTCTGCCACTTCCCTGGGGTACTCCGTCTGAATAGATCCATCCGCAATCCCCTCTTCAATCAGCTCCAGCCAGAGGGGCGTAACGATGGTCTGATTGTCCTCAATCGCCTTAGCCAACAGTCTGGGATTTTTCAGCAACGGCATGCTCTGGCGGCTCAAGCTGGACCAGTCCGGTTCCTGAGTCAGTCTGGCAACCTCTTTCATTTTCTCCAGACCGCTAAGATCCTTTCTCCACCGTACTTTTTCAAAGGGATTGCTGTCCAGAAACATTTTCTCTGTAATGGCATCCATGATCTCCTCTTTGGATTTGAAGTGATGATATACCGCTCCTTTGGTCAATCCCCCCAGCTGGTCCACGATGTCCTGAATGGTGGTTTTCTCATACCCCTTCTCCAGAAAGAGCTTTCTGGCAGCGGTCAAAATCTTCTCCACCGTCTCCTCCGGATACTTGTTTCGCGCCATCCTCTCACCTCCCTTGCAGCCCAACATACATTCGTTTGGTATGTTTGGAGTATAGCATAGAACCCTCTTGCTGTCAAGAGGCCCCGGCAGAAAATCCGCCGGAGCCTCTGTTTTGATATGATCAGCCCGGAGGCCAGGTCATATCCCTCCCGGCCAGCACATGGAAGTGCAGATGAGGCACAGTCTGTTGGCCGGCCTCGCCGATATTGGACACCACCCGGTAGCCTGCTTCCCCAAAACCCAGCTCTCCTGCCAGCCTGGCAATAACGGCAAAAATATGGCCCACCACCGGCGCATTTCCATCCGTCACAGCGGAAACGGACTGCATGTGTTCCTTCGGTACCACCAGAAAATGCGTGGGCGCCTGGGGGTTGATATCGTAGAAGGCATAACACAGGTCGTCTTCATAGACCTTTTTGCTGGGGATCTCCCCGGCAATGATTTTGCAGAATAAGCAGTCAGACATAGAAACACCCCTTTACTGTACCGGTACAACAGCGAAGAACGTCAAAAGTGCGTCGCTGTCGTTGATTAAACTGTGACTGTGTCCCTTGGGACAATAATGGCAGCTCCCGGCAGCCAAGGGAATATACTCTCCATCGTAGAGCACCTTCCCCTTCCCTTCCAGAATATAGATCATCTCGCTGCTGGTTTCGTGGGTGTGCAGGCCAATGGAGGCCCCGGGCTCCAGCGCGGCGCGCATGATCTTGCCCAGCTCGTCCACCCGCATCCGGGTGCGGAACGTTCCCTCCCCGCCCAGAAATTGAGGAATAACCTGTTCCTCCATTTTAGAAAAATCAATCAGCATAAGGCCGGCTCCTTTTCATTCGCGCTCAATGCCGAGCGTGTCAAAGTACTCATCGGAAAACCTCAAAACGTCAGGATCAAACGCCGCTTGCATGACCTTCACCTTCTCATAAGGGTCAGTTGGCACAACGCCGAATGCCGCTTCAATAGCCGCAAGAGCAGCATCCTTTTTTATAAAGAGGTCCACAAAGTTTCCCGTGGCCCGGGCTGCGGCATCTTCTGCCAGCAGTTCCCGGAACCGCTCCTCCGTCATCCACCAGATTTGCGAGAGCGGATTGGCATTCTGGCAGAACAGTACAAAGGACAAAAACTCCTGAAAATCCCCGGCCACCGGCAGAACAAACGTCCCCACCTCTCCCATAGCCGGATCCACACAGAACACCCGCTCATCCCCCGGCAACAGGACAAAATGCACTCCGTCACATCCGATCCGGCCCACATATTCCGCATCCACCGGCGTACAGAAACAGGAGAAATCCTCTGCCCCGCTCTGGAGCAGGCCGATGCTTTCAAAGTTCATTTCCAGCGTCCGAAATGTCCTCAGATCGTCTCTCGTCATGACACGGGCTTCCTCCTACGAACCAAGCAGACATTGATCCTAACCAAAGCGGCGATATTTTGCCCTATAGGCCATTAATCCTTTGCCTTCTCGTTGACAAAATCATCCAGAGCCGCCAGGGCGTCGTCCAGCTTCAGCAGATCACTGCCGCCGCCCATAGCGCTGTCGGGTTTGCCGCCGCCCTTACCGCCGCAGATGGGGGCGATGGTCTTGATGATATCTCCGGCCTTGACTCCCTTAGCCACGGCCTCCTTGCCGCAAACAGCCAGGAAAGTGATTTTCTCCTCGTTGACGCTGGCCAGCAAAGCGGCTACCTTAGGCTCCTTGTCCCGAAGGAAGTCTCCCATCTTTCGCATATCGTCCGCCGGCATGCCGCTGCGGGACATGGAGAACACCTTCAGACCCTTTACGGTCTTGGCACTCATCAGGAACTGATCCGTCTCGCTGACGAACTCCCTGGACTTCAGCTTCTCAATGGTCTGCCGCAGCTCCCGGGCCTCCGCCATCATCTGCCCTGCCTTTTCCTTCAGATCAACAGGTTTTACCTTCAGCGCGGCGGAAGCCTGGAACAGCATATCCTGGAACCGGTTCATCTCCTCCAGCGCCCGCTTGCCGGTTACAGCCTCAATACGCCTTACTCCGGAGGCTACCGAGAACTCGCTGTCAATATGGAACATGCCTGCCTTGGCGGTGTTGTCCAGATGGGTGCCGCCGCAGAACTCCACAGAATAGCCGTTCCCAATGTTCACCACCCGAACCACATCGCCGTATTTCTCGCTGAACAGGGCGATTGCTCCAGTCTTTCTGGCCTCCTCAATAGGCATCTCCTTCGCCTCTACCGGGTAGCCCGTCAGGATGGCATCGCTGACCACACGGGACACCTCGCTGAGCTCCTGGGCCGTCATGGCGGCGAAGTGGGTGAAATCAAAACGCAGATAGTCCTCCTCCACTAGGGAACCCGCCTGATGCACATGATCCCCCAGTACCATGCGCAGGGCTTTGTCCAGCAAATGAGTGGCAGTGTGGGCCCGACGGATGGCGCTGCGGCGCTCTCCGTCGATTTCCGCCGTTACGGTATCGCCCACATGGATGGAACCGGAAGTCAGCTTGCCGTAGTGCATATATTTGCCGCCCTTATTCTTCTGCACATCGGTAACGTCAAACTTACAGCCGTCATTGCGCAGCACACCGTGGTCGGCAACCTGACCGCCCATTTCCGCGTAGAACGGCGTCCTGTCCAGCACCACAATGCCTTCCACGCCGCTCATAAGCACCTCGGCCAGCTCATTCTCCACCACCAGAGCCACCACCCTAGCCCCCTCGACGACGGTGCTATCATATCCCTCAAACTCAGTGGCAGGAACATCCTTGCCAAATTCCACGCCAGCCCAGCCCAGGTCGCCCAAGGCCTCACGGGCCTTCCGGGCCCGGACCCGCTGCTCCTCCATAAGGGCTTTGAACGCCTCCTGATCAACGCTCATTCCCTCCTCTTCCACCATCTCCACTGTCAGGTCGATGGGGAAACCATAGGTATCATAGAGCTTGAAGGCGTCCGCCCCGGAGAAAACCTTCTCCCCCTTCTCCTTGTGGCCATCCAGCATCTCAGTGAAGATCTTCATGCCTCCGTCGATAGTTTTGGCAAAGTTCTCCTCCTCCATGCGGATGACCCTGGTAATATAGCTCTCCTTTTCCCGCAGATCGGGGTAGGCTTTTTCATTTTCCTGGATAACCGTACCGCAGACCTCATACAGGAAGGGACGGTCCATCCCCAGCAGCTTCCCATGGCGGGCTGCCCTACGGAGCAGACGGCGCAGCACGTAGCCTCTCCCCTCGTTGCTGGGCAGCACGCCGTCGCAGATCATCATGGTGGCAGAACGGATATGGTCGGTGATGACGCGAAGGCTCACATCCGTCTCCTGGCTCTGCTCATACTTGGCTCCTGTGATCTCGCTGACCTTGTTGGTAATGTTCATCACGGTATCCACATCGAACAGGGACTCCACATTCTGGCTCACGCAGGCCAGACGCTCCAGTCCCGCACCCACATCAATGTTCTTCTGCACGAGCTCACAGTAGCAGCCACAGCCATCATTATTGAACTGAGAGAATACATTGTTCCAGATCTCGATATACCGGTCGCAGTCGCACCCTACAGTGCAGCCAGGCTTGCCGCAGCCATGCTCCGCCCCCCGGTCGTAATAGATCTCCGAGCAGGGACCGCAGGGACCGGAGCCATGCTCCCAGAAGTTGTCCTCCTTGCCGAACTTGAAGATTCGCTCGATGGGGATGCCGATTTCCTTGTGCCAGATTTCAAAGGCTTCATCATCGGCGGGAGTGGTCTCATTGCCGGCGAAGACGGAGGGATAGAGCCGCTCCGGGTCCAGGCCCACCCACTCCGGGCTGGTCAGGAACTCCCAGCACCAGTGAATGGTCTCCCGCTTGAAGTAGTCGCCGAAGGAGAAGTTGCCCAGCATCTCAAAGTAGGTGCCATGACGGGAGGTCTTGCCGACATTTTCAATATCTCCTGTGCGGATGCACTTCTGACAAGTGCAGACCCGGTGGCGGGGAGGCTCCACCTCTCCGGTAAAGTATGGCTTCATGGGAGCCATGCCGGAGTTGATGAGAAGGAGACTCGCATCGTTCTGGGGGATCAGGGAAAAGCTGGGCAGGCGGAGATGATCCTTTGATTCAAAGAATTTCAGAAACATCTCGCGGATCTCGTTTAAGCCATATGACTTGTGCATAGCTTGGGTTCTCTCCTTTATCAAAAGATTAAAATATTATCCATAAATAGGAATCAACATAGCGTATGGCGCGGTAAAAATGGCAAGCGCCAAACTGAGCTTGCGGACCGCTGCTGCGTCCAGGCCGCACTTTCCGAAAGAAAACCGCTTGTTCAGAAAATAGATCAGCACACCGCCCAAAGCGACGCCGGGCAGGGACAGCAGGGTCGTCCCAGGGAAAAGAATAAGGTTCCACCTGACTTTGAAAACCTCTCCAAGTAACTCATACAGGCCTAGAATAAGCAGTGCGCCAACAACATCGCTGAAAAATCCAATTGCCCAGATCTTCCAGATACTCTTTTTCCAGATTTGCAGCTTATCCTGCAAGCCGCGCAGCTTCATGGCAAAGCATAAAACCAAACTGTCAACAGCAAAATTAACCGGGAGAATAATCAGCCACAGTGGGGTGGGCAGCAGCCAGAAAAACCATATGGGAAACATAACGTTGTAAAGCCGGATTTCTTTTTTCACGGCAGGCGCTCCTTTCTTGCACCGTCCTCCGGGCGGCAGAGCAGGCATTTCTTTCCATCTTTCAGGCGCTTTGCCGCGCCAAAAACTTCGCGTCTGGAATACAGGAAGGGAGGTTCAATCAGAAAATCACGTTTTTTTGATCTCTATTCCGATTAATTCATAATTGGTATCAAAGGCCAGCCGGAACAGCATCTTTTTCTTGGAATAATCGCAATAGAAGACGGCGACTCCATACTCCTCCCCGTCGGAAGACTGCCCCGTGGCCATGGCGCTTTCGATCTGCCTGTAAGTTCCCGCATCATTGGCCTGGGTCAGAACCAGCTTCTGGATGTCCTCCACCTTAACCCCGGCGGCCACATCCTCTCTCATCTGCTCCCAGACCTCCTCATAGCTCCCTCCGGCCAGCAGGATAGCAACCTCCCTCCCTCGGGACAACAGCGTCTCCTCGTCCATTCCCTCCGGCAACGGCCTGCCCTGGCAGCCACACAGCAATATAATGACTGCCAACAGAGCAAGAAATCTTATTTTTTGCCGCAAGTTTGTATCCCTCCTCTCTTGGAAAGTAAAAAGAAAAACCCACGCCCACCATATAGGGGCGAAGGTCTCGCGGTACCACCCTAATTGATCCCGAACGGGATATCTCGTCAGCCTTGATAACGGAGGCAACCCCGTGCGGCTCATCGCCGCCCGCTCGGAAGTGGCCGCAGCCAGACGCTCTGCCGCGGAGCTCTCACTCTCCTCCGCTCGCTTGGACCGCGTTCTGGCGCTCGTTTCCTCATTGCTTTTGTTCGTGATACATTATATCACGTTTTCTTAGCTTGTCAATGCCGAAAATCTGCTTGAAAGACCCAGCAAGTTCCAATATTTATAAACAGCGGTTGAAAGTTGCTTGCGACGGTGGTATACTTTACCAATATTCAATTTGACAAAATGGAAGTTGGTGTTTTTGTGGGCATATTGGGAAAAGTTATTGAGTTTGTTGCCGCTGATGAGATTTGTGATGCACTGAATAAGTCTATTAAGATTCTTGATAAAGCTAGTAAGAAGGCACAAGCGCAATCCGAGGCAAATGCAAGAAAATTGTTTGAATGTGCCCCTGGTGAGAGGGCTTTGCTTCTTAATCAAGCAAAATTCACATGGCGTGATCAGTTTTGTGTATTTGATAGTTTTGAAAGCATGAGATACAAGGTCAAGGGTGAATTTACTTCCATAAAGCGTCATTTTCATATCTATGATCCGTCAGGGAAAGAGGTTGGTTATGTCAAGGAGAAATTACTGTCCTTGCGGCCGTCGGCAGTGCTTGAATCTAAACCCATTGATTTTACATTTAATATTCCTGGCCGAAAAGCTGTCCATATGCGGTCAATATGGTCGGTTATAAAAGAAAAATTTCGTGTTGATAACGGGTGGTATGTAGAAGGGGAGTTACTTGGTTGGAAGTATAGAATTCTTGATAGTGAAGGAAATGTCATTGCAAATGTATCCAATAAAATGCTTTATTGGGGGGACACCTATTTGATCACCTTCCCAGAAGACGCAGATGATTTGCTCATCCTTATGATAGTCCTAGCGATTGACATTGCTCACGCACCTAAAAAGAGTGAAGATTTGAAGGACACAATTCACCATAAATCCCATTATTGGCTGTAAACAAGATAGTGGATATTGGACATTATATATAACTTCCATTAACTTCCATTTTGCCGGGGGAATTTCACCTTTATGGTGAAATTCCCCTTAATAAATCTTCTCTCGGCATACACTTTCAGCAAACGGGAGGGAAACCGCTCAGGCGGCTTCCCTCCCCAACGTGATTATAGATTATACATCCCTGTTGTATACTTTTTGCACCGCTTCCCTGCCGCGCCAGATGAACAGGTATACAGCCGCCAGAACCAAAGCGTTTGTGACAATCACAAGCAGCCGTTCCGGCAGGAATTCAGCCAGTGCGCCAATAGTCAGGCTCCCAACGACACTGCCCAAAAAGCATATCATCTGGAATATTCCATTAAACCGCGCCCGCTTGTTATCCGGCACATAGGACTGCATCGCCGCCGAGCGGATCGCGTAAGAGGTCACGCCAAGCGCACCCTCCATGAAAAACCACACTGCCATCCATGGAACCGGCAGAAAGAGCAGCGTACCAGACAGCACGTGAAGCGCCGCATAGGCGAAAAATGCAACGGAAAACTTTTTCTCCTTTGGGATATGCAGCCTGTACTGGACTGCTCCTCCCAGCAGACGGCCAGCCGTCGTAAAGTTGCACAGGATGGTGTACAGCGTCGCCGCTGCCACCGGCCACGCCGCAAACCGGGCAGCATGATTCAGAAAGTACGGCAGCTGAAGCTGTTCCGCTCCACCGGCAAAATTGCTTGCCATAAAATACAGGGCAATCAACAGCAGTCCTTTTTCTCCCCGGATGTAGTCCAGCCCCTCCCGAAGCTCCCGACAGAATTGTCCAAAAGCATTCTCCGCAGCCTGTTTCGGCGCTTTGTCCATGTGCGTCTCCTGGAAGCGGACCGTGACCTCAAAGCAGGCCGCAGCGAAAAAGCTGGCCGCATTGACAGCAAACAGAGATGCGGCGCCGCCCATTTCATAATAGATCACCGCTGAAACAGGACTTGCCAAATCGGACAAATCTATCAGCATGCCATAAATGGAGTACGCCTTCTGGAAGTTCCCTTCTGTAATGAGATTGGGATAAAAGCTGTCATATGCCACCAAATAGACGCCGTCAATGGCTCCCGTCACAAGGGAAAACGCCAGCAGCACAGGGTAGCTGAACCAGCCGCCCTGAAGCAGCAGAAAGAGCAGAAAATAGATCCCGGCAGACAGGAAATCCAAGGTACAGATCACCTTTTTCCGGCTTATGCGGTCCAGATACGGCCCTGCCAGCACCGGACAGATCATCAGCGGCAGCTGAAAGCTGACCTGAAACAGCATGTAGAGGAAGGTGGAGCCCGTATAGTCCAGAACTACCAGGCTGAGAGCAAAATTGGACATGGCGTTCCCCACCAGAGAAATGAAGCTTCCTATCGTTATGACTGTGAAATCATACGTCCACAGTGTTTGTCGATTCATATATCTAATTTTCTCCTTTACGTTGATTTTTCCATCCGGCATCATCAGGCCGGTTCAGAAAAATCAACGCAGTGCAATATCGTGCATTTCCATCACTTCCTTGAAAAGTTTTTGGGACTCTTTTTCTTTGTTTGCCAACAAAAGCAAGCAAGAGAGCACGCCTTACGGCGGACCTGGCTGGAACCGCTCCTCCTCCACCAGTGTCTCCACACTCCCGGCAGACAGCTCTGTCACCTTCTTCTGAAATTCGTCCACATCCTCCGCAGGCAACAGCACCGTCAGCAGCACGTCTGTTCCGAAATCTGCATTTTCCACTACGCCGCCGCATTTTTCCGTCAGCAGCCGTATCCGCTCATACAGCGGATACGGACACGGTACAGCCAGTACCGCCCACAGCTGCATCCGGCTGATCCCCGCCGCATCCAGAGCCAGCTTGGCGGTACTGCCGTAGGCCCGGGTAAGTCCTCCCGCCCCCAGCAGAATGCCGCCAAAGTACCGGGTCACAACGCACACCGCATTTGTGATCTCCTCCTTCAGAAATACGTTTAACATGGGCTGTCCCGCCGTACCCTGGGGCTCGCCGTCGTCGCCGTAGCGCAGGACATTCCCTTCCCGGAGGACATAGCAGAAGCAGTGGTGCCGGGCGTCGTGGTAGTGCCTGCGCACCTCCTCAATCCGGGCGCGAGCCTCTTCCTCGGTCTCCACCCGCCAGACCTGACCAATGAACCGAGAACGTTTTTCCACAAATTCCGCCTCGCCATAGCCGCCGGGAACCAGATAGCTCTCCATTACTTGCCTCTTTTCTCCCACATTTCCCGGGTAATAAAATAAAAACAGGTGGGCCGCTCCGGGAAAAACTCATCCTTCAGATTTTCTGTAAAAGCATACTGAAACCCGGATTTTTCAATTACTCGCCTGGAGCGGTGATTTTCCTGATAGTGGGTACACCAGATCTCCTCCAGACCTAATTCCTGAAAGCCGTAGCGCAGCAGCTCCGCCGCCGCTTCCGGCATCAGTCCCTGCCCCCAGCAGTCCGGAGAAAGCGAGTAGCCAAGCTCCAGAGACTTTACCCCAGCAGCGCCGCGGGCTGCCGTAAATCCGGCCGAACCGACGACCCGTCCGGTCTTCCGCTCCACCACGGCAAAAACATTCGGCTCGGAAAAGACGGTACAGATGATCTCCCTGCTTTCCTCCACGCTCTCGTGGGGCTTCCACCCGGCAATGGGACCCACCCGCGGGTCCTTGCAGTAGGCATAAACCTCCTCCGCGTCGTCTGGCGTGAAGGGTCGCAGAATGGTGCGTTCAGTTTCCAGAATTGTCATGCGGTTCCTCCTGCCGCCGGTATGTGCGGCCCGTTAAATACTTCAAAAATACTGGAAAATAATCTTCCGGGGCAATCAAATTGCACCCCCGCGGTCATCTTTATGTACGCTCCTTATCGTCCCCGGTACTCCGTACCGGAATGGCTCTTCCGGTATTCGTCAACTCTCCGGACCACCTCATCCGGATAGTCGCTGATAAGCCCAGAAACGCCCATTTCAAGATACTGCCGCATCCTTTCATCATCATAGACGCTCCAGGCGTATACCGGCAAATCCTGCTCTCTGGCCTGTGTGACGAAGCGGCTAGTAATCAGCACCTCCTCCACCGCCAGAAAGTCTACGTTATAGCGCCACACACTCTCATCAATATCTCCCGCAACGCTGAACAGACAGTAGCCGGTCCACCACTCTGGGCGCAGCTCCAGCAGCGGAAGAAGACAGCCGTAATCAAGGGACATGAACATGGCCCGCTCCCCGAAGTCATAGCGGTCCACCAGCTCCATAACTGCCGACGCCAGAGCCTCCCCATTCCGGTCAGCCGGCTTCAGCTCAATCAGCAGCCCCATGGAGCCGCCCTGCAAGACTTCCAGAACCTCTTCCAGTGTGGCAATACGGGCATCCGCCTCCGGATGGACGTAGTCAGAGAGCGGAATGGTCCTCAGCTCCTCATAGTCCAACTCTGCCACGCTTCCGCTCCGGCCCGCCAGACGCTGAAGATTCCCGTCATGGAAAAGCACCGGCACCCCGTCCCGGGTCAGCTGCACGTCAATCTCCGCATAATCTATTCCGGCCTCTTGAGCAGCCAAAACCGCCGGGAGGGTGTTTTCCACCCCCAGCAAGCAGCCTCGATGGCCGATAGCCAGCGGCGCATGAATAGCGGGCGGCTGCCAGCTGGTCAGAACCAACCATACGGCCAGCAGTATGCAGGCCGCCGCTGCGCCCAGCTTCCAGCGGCCTCGGTGGGCGCGCAGACGGTCTGTCCAGCCTTTCCATCGCCGCTCTGCCATTTCCAGCAGTGCCGCACTGTCTTTGCTCCAGGGTGGGCAGAGGACCGCGCAGAATTCTCCTCCCTCCCCCAACCCGGAAAGTATCAGCCAGATCATTCCCGCCATAGCTGCCGTGACCAGCAGATTCACCAGCAGCCAGTAAAGCAGATCCACCCGGAAAGCCTCTGTTTGGAAAAGATTCTTGAAAAAGTATTCCCCAAAGTCGTCATTGCCCAGAGGCTTGCGCCGCCAATACCGGGCAATCTCCGTTATTATCCGCTCCCAGAGGACCAGTCCTCCCAGAATTCCAAAGCGGTACTTCCAGGACAGCCGTTTCCAGCAGCGCAGGCTCTCCCTCGCCGCCTCCCGGAACCGCTGATGCCGCAGAACCATGCACACCGGAACAAACAGGAAGGCCAGATGGACGGTGCACTCGGCAAGATAAATGAGAACCATCCCCGCAACACCCAGACGTGTTTTTCGCATTTCCGCAAAGATAAATTCTGGAATGACCACATGAGATACCATCGTGCTTACATATCCAATCCGCATCAGCGGCAGCAACAGCACAAAGTACAGCGCTCCCGCCGCCAGGGACCAGCCCCGCATAACCCCCAGATTCCATAGAGAGCTTTTCATCACGTGGGGCAGTGTAAACCTTTCCCCCTGCCGGCAGAGCGCAATGGTATTGATGATTACGCTGTATTCATAAAAATTCAGCAGCGCCGCACCAAAAAACAGCAGCAGAAACAGCAAGCCGCCTTTTGCATTCAGAAATGTTCCAATCATATTCTGATTGAAGCTGACACCCACAGAGGCGACATAAGTCTGATAAATCTCCCGGAAGAGAGGGTTGACCAGTCCCAGAATCAGCAGCTTCCAGAGCATCTCAAACAGAAAGATCTTTTTTAACATCTCGCGCATACACCCACGCTCCCGCCTATTCCCAAGGCTCCTTTGGCTCCGTCCAGCCTTCGATATAGGGCTTTACCACTCCAATGGCCTTGGGATTGCATACAGCCACCACATCAATGAACTCCGCGTACTCTACGCTCTCCACCTTTGCCTCCCGATACAGCAAATCCAGAAGCCCACCCTTATCATAGGGCAGGTGCAGCGTCACCCGGCGGGTGCCTTTGTCCAGAATGCGGTCAATGGCCTGTCGCAGCCCATCCAGTCCCTCCCCAGTCCTGGCGGAGATATTCACCGCTCCCTCTCCATGAGGACGGATATCCCCCCAGAACAGATCGGACTTGTTGTAGACCCGCAGACAGGGCGTCCGCTCCGCGCCCAGCTCCCGGATCAGAGAGTCAACTATCTGGGCCTGCTCCTGCCAGCGGGGATTGGAGATATCAATGACATGGAGCAGCAGATCCGCGTACTCCAGCTCCTCCAGAGTGGCCTTGAATGCATCCACCAGTTGGTGAGGCAGCTTGCGGATAAAGCCCACAGTGTCAGAGATCACCACATCCATAGTATCGCTGACCGTCAACAGCCGGCTGGTAGTGTCCAGAGTGTCAAACAGGCGGTTGTTGGCAGGAATATTCGCGCCGGTCAACGCGTTCAGGAGGGTGGATTTTCCCGCATTGGTATAGCCTACGATGGCCACCACCGGTATTTCGTTCTTCATCCGGCGCTGACGCTGGGTGCCCCGGATCCGGCGCACCTCCTCCAGCTCCTCCTTTAATTTGTCAATTTTACGGTGGATATGGCGGCGGTCGGTCTCCAGCTGGGTTTCGCCGGGACCTTTGGAACCAATAGGCCCCTTCCCGCTGGTACCGGCCTGACGCTCCAGGTGAGTCCACATACCGGTCAGTCGGGGCAGCAGATACTGGTACTGGGCCAGCTCCACCTGAAGCCGGCCCTCCCGGGTCCGGGCTCTCTGAGCAAAGATATCCAGAATCAGCGCGCTGCGGTCCAGCACCTGAACGCCCAACTCCTCCGTGAGAACCCGCATCTGGGAGGGGCTGAGGTCATTGTCAAAGATCACTGTGGTGGCCTCCGCGGTTTTCACCAGCTCTTTGATCTCCGCAGCCTTTCCCTCTCCAATAAAGGTTCTTGGGTCCGGAGAAACCCGGTGCTGCAGCACAGAGGCGGCAACTTCTCCTCCGGCAGTCTCCACTAGGGCTTCCAGCTCCTCCATGGACTCCTCGTCCGCGTTATCCATAGCGTCCAGCCGGGGACTGGAAAGTCCCGCCAGAATTGCCACATCTCTTGGTTTTTTAATCTCTTCGTATTCTCTCATATTGCCTCTTTGTCATAATAGAATCGATATACGGTCGAACAACATAAAAATCAGCAAGGTCCGGCGGATATGACGGGGCACCGCTGCCCTGCTTCTTCAGTCGATCGACTATAGTATAGCCGAATTTTTCTCCGAATGCAACTTGTTTACCGTCGCACAGCCACAAGCAAGACAAAAAGCCGCTCCGCAGACGCGGAACGGCTTCTTTAGTAATGCAATCACTTCAGGCCAAACTTCTTGTTAAACTTGGCAACCCGTCCGCCGGTATCAACCAGCTTCTGCTTGCCCGTGAAGAAGGGGTGACACTTAGAGCAGACTTCCACGCGAATGTCCTTCTTCGTGGAACCTGTCTCAATTACATTACCGCAGGCGCATTTAATCGTAGTCTGCTGATAATTGGGATGGATACCTTCCTTCATTGCTCTTGTTCACCTCTTTCCTCTTCAAGTAAGCCTCTATGGCTTTCACCATAAAACCAAGGGCTAGTATAGCACGACAAATCAGAAAATGCAAGCACTTTTTCTTAAAATGCCCTATTTTTTGCAAAAGGACGGGCAGCCACAGCCGCCCGTCCTTCGAGAAACCATATTCAGCGCTTACTCCTCGATCTCACCGGCAGGGACAGGAGTAGGAGCCAGCAGTGCGCGAATAGACAAAGAAATCTTCTGCTTCTCCTCGTCCACTGCGGTGATCTTAGCTTCCACTGTCTGACCCTCGCTGAGCTCATCGCCCGGCTTCTCAATGCGGTGATCCGCAATCTGAGAGATATGGATCAGACCGTCCACGCCGGGTACGACCTCGGCAAAGGCACCAAAGGTCATCAGCTTCACAATACGGACATTCGCCACATCGCCAACCTTGTAGGTATCCATAAATACCTGCCAGGGATTGGTGCTACGATCCTTCACGCCCAAAGAGATCTTCTTCTTCTCGGGATCAAAGGAAATGACATACACTTCCAGCGTGTCGCCAATTGCCACCACCTCGTTGGGGTGTTTGATCCGGCTCCAAGACAGGTCGGTAATATGTACCATACCGTCCACTCCGCCGATATCCACAAACACACCATAGCTGGTCATGCTCTTGACAGTGCCGGTGTAACGCTTGCCCACCTCGATGCCGGACCAGACCTCGGCGGCGGCGGCGGCACGAGCCTCCTGCTGCACAGCCTTGATGGAACCAACCACCCGGCGGCGGGCGCGGTTGACCTCGGTGACACGCAGCTTCACCCGCTGCTTCACCAGCTCGGTCATGGCGGCATCACGGGGCAGGCCGGACTGGGAGGCGGGAACAAACACACGCACGCCCTTCACGGATACCACAACGCCACCCTTGTTCTCCTCGGTGACAACGCCTTCCATGACATCCTTGTTTTCGCAGGCCGTCTCGATGTTTTCCCACACCTTCACGGCGTCTACGCGCTTTTTGGACAGCGTGGCATACCCCTCCACGTCGTTGACGCGGATGACGAACAGCTCCACCTCGTCGCCCACCTTTACCACGTCCTCGGGCTTGACCGAAGGATCGTCGGAAAGCTGGTCTACAGGGATGTAGCCGGCTTGCTTACAACCCAGGTCCACATGGATTTCCGTGGGGGTAATGGCAGTGACCACACCGGTTACCTTATCTCCTGTATTTAAAGTATTGGTATACTGCTCTACCAATTCGGCAAAATTTTCCATGCCCTCGCCCTGGATTTTTTCTTCGCTCATCGTCTTTTTGACCTCCTTTATGATGCTCGCAGGCGTGGAGGCCCCCGCGGTCAAACCAACCCGACTACATCCGGACAGCGCCCCTGCCGGCAGCTCGTCCGCACTTTCAATCTGAAACACGCGGGCGCACTGTTTGCGGCAGATCTCCGTCAAATGCATTGTGTTGGCGCTTTTGGGATCACCAACCACCACCATAGCGTCCACCCGGGAAGCCAGATCAGCCGCCTCAGATTGGCGCATATGCGTAGCATCACATATTGTATCAAATATTTTTAGATTTGTACACTCTTTTTTTAGAATTTTCAAAGAATCTTCCCAGACTTCCCGCCGCAGGGTGGTCTGTGCAACAACAGTCAGAGCGGAAACGCCTGCTGCAGCAGGGCTTTCCGCCCATTTGGAAGTTTCCTCCGGCCCTGAAAATACCAGCAGGCGGCCGCACCAGCCTCCCACTCCCCGGACCTCCGGATGGTCAGGATCGCCAATCATCACCGGCTGGCGGCCCGCCTGTTCCGCTTCTGCCACAATACGCTGGACCCGGGCCACTTTGGGACAGGTGGCATCCACAATCCGCGCCCCTTGCTCTTCCAGAACACGGAAGATCTCCCGGCCCGCTCCATGAGCCCGGAGGAGAACGCTGTCTCCCGGCCGGGCTTCCTCCGGATAGGAAATGACCTGCATTCCCCGGGCCTCCAAAGCGGCGGTAACGTGACGGTTATGGATGACGCTGCCCAACATCCTGGGCCGCGCGGCGTGTTCCACCAGCTCTTCCGCCAGCTTGACCGCCCGGGCCACTCCAAAACAGAATCCGGCGCTTCCGGCCTGCGTCACTTCCATCCGCTCACCTCGCTCAAGGCATAAATCCGATTCAGCATTTCCCGGGCAATCGCCCGGTTTTCATCCGGCGTAGGCCTTCGCCCGGCGATGACCGGAACATAAGGCTCTCCAAAGACAATGGTAGTCTTGCGCAGAAATTTATGCTTGCCCCCGCAGTAAACGGGAATCATGGGTACGCCTGTGCGGACCGCCATCATGGCGACGCCTCCCTTTGCCTCCACATCTCCCTGTTCATCCACACGGGTTCCCTCAGGAAACACCAGCAGGCGGTTGCCGCCGCTGAGAGCCTTCATGGAGGTCTTGATGGCTGTCAGATCATTTCCTCCTCGTTTGACCGAGATGATTCCAAGTTTTCGCAATAGAAATCCAAGAATCGGGATATGAAATAACTGATCTTTTGCCATGACTGTCATACGGGAGCTTTTTGGCAGCGAAATGCCGATAATAATAGGGTCCCAGCCGCTGGCGTGGTTGGCGCACAGCAGTGCGCCGCCCTCCGGCAGATTTTCCAGCCCCACCGTCCGATGGGGAAACAGCAGCCGGATCAGCGGCGCCGCAATGGCATATGCAAAAAGATAAAACCTCGTCATAATCCGGCCCGCTCCCTGATAATCTGAATAATACGCGCCAGACTCTCCTGAAAATCGATCTCAGTGGTATCCAGCGCGACGGCATCCGGCGCAGGCCGGAGAGGAGAAGCGGCGCGGCGGCTGTCGTTCTCATCCCGCTCCCTGGTCTCCCGGAGCAGCTGCGCGAACTCCCGGGACGTTCCCCGCTGCTCAAGCTCCAGCCACCGGCGGCGGGCTCTGACCTCGCTGCTGGCAGTCAGAAAGATTTTCACATCCGCTTCCGGCAGCACCACCGTACCGATATCCCGGCCGTCCATAATAACGCTGTGCTCTTTAGCCATATTCCGCTGCATCTCCAGCAGAAACGCCCGCACCGGCGGATGAGCCGCCACAACGGAGGCCGCCATAGAGACCTCCTGCGTCCGAATCCGGTCCGTTACGTCCTCCCCGTTAAGCAGCATCCGTTGGATTCCTCCGCTGTAGGTCATGCTGATATCAATTTCCGGCAGTAGAGCAGCCGTCTCCCCGGCGCTTTCCGGCGCAGCCTTCCGGCGCAGCATATAGAGGGCCGCCGTACGGTAGATTGCGCCGGTATCCACATAGAGGAAGTCCAGTTCCTTTGCCGCAGCGCGGGCAAGAGTGCTCTTCCCAGCTCCGCTGGGGCCATCAATGGCAACGGATATTTTCCGTTCCTTTTTCTCAATCTCCATGACAGTTCCTTCTTTCTCAGCAGGGGACTTTCTGCTGTTCCGGTGCAGAGAGAAACCGCCTCTCCGCCGCCGACTGTCCCGCCAGACGTCCTGTACACCACGCGATCTGGAGATTGAATCCTCCCGTATACGCATCCACGTCCAGTACTTCCCCCGCAAAATATAATCCGGGCAGAATCTTCGATTCCAATGTGGAGGGATTCACCTCCTTCACCGTCACGCCACCGGAGGTGACAATGGCCTCCGCCGCAGGGCGAGGCCCTTTGATTTCAATGGGAAAAGCCTTCAATAGAGTCAGCACCCGCCGGCGCTGCTCTTTTGTCAGATCGTGCACCTTTTGCCGGGGATTGATCCCCGTCAAATCGACAAAAGGCTCTATCAGCTTTCTTGGCAACAGATCGTCCAGAGAATGCAAAAAATCACTGTTGGCGCGTTTGCTGAAATCAGAGAGCAGCCGCTTGTCCAGCGCCGATTCATCCAGCGCTGGCTTCAAGTCAATTTCCAGCCGGTAGGATTTCCGTCCGAAGTGCCGCATGTGCGCCGAGGCGGACAGGATCATCGGACCACTTACGCCAAAGTGAGTAAACAACATCTCTCCAAAGTCGCTGTAAATTTTTTTATTGTTTTCATAGACCCGCAGCACCGCGTTTTTCAAACTCAGTCCTTGCAGCGACGGGCACAGCCCTCCGGCGGCACACAGCGGCACCAGCGACCCCCTCGGCTCCACAACGGTATGTCCTGCCTGTTCTGCCAGCAGGTAGCCGTCCCCTGTGCTGCCGGTCAGCGGATAGCTGACGCCTCCGGAGGCCACAATCACGCAGTCAGCCGCATAGTCTTCCCGTTCCCCCTGAACGCCCTGAAGAACCCCTTCCCGGATGGTCAGCGACTGCACTCTGTCCCGCCGGATGGAAACCTTCAGCCTTTTCAGACGTCGCTCCAGTGCGCCGCTGATGTCGAAGGCCCGATCCGACACCGGAAAAACCCGGCCGCCGCGCTCTGTCTTCAAGGGAACCCCCAGCTCCTCAAAAAACGCCATGACATCCGCGCTGGAGAAGCAGGCATAGGCGCTGTAAAGGAATCTTCCATTACGCGGAACACTGCCAAGAAATTCCTCCAGACCGCAATTATTGGTCAGGTTACACCGGCCCTTTCCAGTGATATTCAGCTTTTTGCCCAGCCGCTCATTGGGCTCCAGAAGGAGAACGGAGGCACCGCCCTCTGCGGCGGAAATCGCGGCCATCATGCCCGCCGGACCGCCTCCGACTACAATTACATCAGTTTTCATCGCTGTACCCGAATACGCCATACTCATCCCAGATACCCTCCAGGCGATTGAAAATCTGAGAAATATCCGCATCCTTCCGGTGCCCTGCCGCCACAATCAAGGCATTGAGCAGGCTGAAGGGCGCCACCAGGGAGTCCACAAAAGATATCATATCGCTTCTGGCCAGCAAAACGGCAGAGGCCAGCGGATATAAGGGAGAGATTGCACTATCCGTAACGGCGACCACATCCGCTCCCCGGTCATGGGCAAACTGAACGCCCTTCACCGTCGCCTTGGAGTATCGGGGAAAGCTGATGCCTACCAGCACGTCCCCAGGGCCGATGCGCAGAATGCTCTCCAGAATATCTCCGGCGCTGTTGCTGGTGACAAGCGTCACGTTTTCAAAAATAAGATGGAGGTAAAAATGGAGATATCCTGCCAGAAAAGAGCTGGAACGTACCCCCAGGATGTAGATGTGCCGGGCAGCAATCATCTTGTCCACCACCGCACTGAACACCCCCCGATCCACCTCTTCAATAGCCATCCGGATCTTCTCCATGTCCATCTGTAAAACAGAGGCTACTACATCTGAACCAAACAGGCGGTCGTTGGAGGTCCGGATGCGCTGGATGGATGTGAGCTTTCCGCGGATCATGTCCTGTAGAGCCTTCTGCATGGCAGGATATCCGTCGTAGTCCAGCAGGGCAGCGAAGCGAACCACCGTGGATTCGCTGACGCCCACCAGCCCCCCCAGCTTGCTGGCGGTCATGAAGGCGGCTTTGTCGTAATCAGAAAGGATATAAGCAGCAATCCGTTTTTGACCCTTGGAGAAATGAGGCATATTTTCCTGAATGGTATGTAATATGTCCTTCTTCATTTCTGCCTCCCACATAGTTCACATTTTCTGGATAGAGCGGGTTCCCTCACCGCAGCAGACCCTCCCGCTCCTCTCCGGTAAGAAAGCGCCACCGGCCTGCCGGCAGCGCCCCCAACTGAAGGCTTCCTTCCCGGACCCGAACAAGACGCTCCACTCTCAGTCCTGCCAGGACACACATTCGCCGAACCTGCCGGTTGAGCCCTTGATGAATGATCACAGATAACACCATTGTCCCCTCTCGCTGCTCCAGCGCCGATACCCGGGCGGGAACAATAGGAGAACCGTCCTCCAGCTCCCGCAGAGCAGCCAGACGCTTCCGGCATCCCTCCAGCCGTCCGGAGACAGTGACGCGATACTCCTTTTCCATCCGATGGCTGGGGTGGGCCAGCCGCTGGGCAAAATCGCCGTCGTTGGTCAGCAGCAGCAATCCCTCGGAATCCATGTCCAGCCGTCCCACCGGATACACTCTGCCTCCGCAGCCAGAGATAAGTCCGGCCACCGTGGGCCTGCCCTTCTCGTCCGACAGCGTCGTCACCACACCTTTTGGTTTGTGAAGCATCAAATAGAGCTTCTCCGCCGGAAGAACAATTGCCTTGCCGTCCAGGGTGATCCGGTCCCGCTCCGGGTCAGCCCGGTCCCCCAGGGCGGCGGCAGCGCCGTTAACGGCAACCCTGCCGCACTTCAAAAATTCCTCCGCCTGACGACGGGAGCACACGCCGGCGGCGGAGATGATCTTTTGTAACCGGTCCATTGCCTCTCTTCCAGTTTCCTCTAAAATGGCCGCTCCCACCAGTGGGAAGCGGATGCCGGCGGCTCCTTCTCCGCCGAGGGCGCGGCGGCCATCAGATCCACTCGAGCTACTTCCTCCCCCTCCAGATAGGCGCAGACCTCCCCCACAATCTGTCCCGGAACCACCGGAGCCGGAACAGACAGCGGCACATGGGCCACCACCGACAGCTTCTCTTCTCCGGTCAGGGGGTAGCACAAATCGTCCGCAGCCGCCAAAGGAACGGAAACCACGGTTCCCTCCCTCACCAAAGTAGAGGCCAGCACCCGTCCGGCAGGCACCGCCGTTTCCATATGGTAATTGGCGAATCCGTAATCCAACAGCGCCATATGATCGTTCCAGTCGTCTCCATCGTGAAGGGTGGCACAAACCAGTGTCATGCCGTTCCGGGCAGCGGCAGAGACCAACGTCCGGCCCGCCGCTTTGGTAAAGCCGGTCTTCACGCCAATACAGCCCTCGCACATGCGCAGCAGCTTGTTGTGGTTGGCCAGATACCGTTCCCCAATGGTAATGGAGGCGGTGGAGACAATCCTCCGGAAATCCTGATTTTTCAGCGCATACGCCGCCAGCACCGCCATATCCCGGGCACTGGCGTAATGTCCCTCGGCATCCAGACCGTTGGGATTGGCAAAATGAGAATGCGTCATACCCAACTTCTCGGCAGTTTCATTCATCAGCGCCACAAAATCTTCCAAATCTCCGGACACACAGTGAGCCACCGCCAGTGCGGCGTCGTTCCCGCTGACCAGCATCAGTCCGTACAGCAGTTCCTCAAGGCGAAGAACATCCCCCGGCTGGAGATACATGGAGGACCCCTCCGCCATGTCCTGTGCCGTGACGGTATACGGGCGGGCCTTATCCCCATGCTCCAAAGCCACCACGGCGGTCATGATCTTGGTAATGCTGGCAATCAGCCGCTCCTCATCGGCGTTCTGCTGATAAAGCACACGCCCGCTCTTCTGTTCAATCAGTACTGCCGACGCGGCAGATGTACTGATTGCATTAGCCTGACAAGATAAAACACTTGTCAGCAAAATTGCGCACAGAGCCCTTCGGCCCCATCCATGCTTTCCCATATCCTGTCTACCTCCGGGTTTTTTGGATAGGGATAGTATGCCGCATTACTGGCAGAAGGAACCCCGTAAAACCTTTCCTGCTGAAAAAAGATGGTCAGCAATCCTCTATGACCGCTTCCGCTTTCTTTTTCTCCTGCTGCTTTTCGATAAAGCCCGTGACACGGTCGATTACCTCCGGGGCCATTTCAATTACCCGGTCCACAGTATTCATCGGCGGCGCAGCCACGGGCATCACCCGAGTAAAGCCATCCTTCACAATCAGAAAAGCGATGGGGTCAATGCTGACGCCTGCGCCCATGCCTGCGCCCAGATTTCCCTCTGGGTTTGCCTCCCTTTTCTTGCCGAAAATAGAGCCGCCGCCGCCCACGCCCAGGCTGACTCTGGAGATTGGGATCAGAGTTACGCCGTCGGGCGTATGAATGGGCTGGCCTACAATGCTGTTGGTGTCCGCCAGCTCCCGCAGCTTGGTCATGCTCTCCTGCAGCAGATCGCTGATGGGATTGTTTTTTTCCATATTGTCTCCTTTCACAGGCCGGTCAGGCCGCATGTTCCCTTTCATCCTTATGATTCTTTTGGTCTTTATCGGACTCCGTCGGAGGCGGCGAAGCCAGCTTGCGGAATCCCAGATACCACTTCAGAAGGCTTCCTCCTGCCCGGAGCGCTATCCAACATAAGCTAACGGGGCGCAGGGACACGCCCACATCGGCGGCAAAGTCCATCTTCCGCTGCGTAAAATCCATATAAAGCCGCACATCGGCATCCTCCAACCGCAGCAGCCGCTCCAGACTGGGAAAACCGGCAGCCAAGGCAGCTTCCATCCGGCCATAGAGGGCAGCTGTGGCCGCCGGGTCGCTGCCTGCCACCAGCACATAAAGCTTCAAAGGCTGGATATGGATACTCCGGCCTGTCCGCTTCAGAGCCCGCGCCAAAATAGGGGGCAGCTTTTCCAGTGCATACAGTATCTGGTCAGTGTTAATCTTTGCTCTGGGCTTTTTCTGCTTTTTCGGTTTTTTCTGCTTCTCCGATTTGGCCTTTTTCTGCTTCAAAGGCTTTCTCTCCGTCTTCTCCGCCTCTTCTTTCCGCGGAAACAGCTGCAGCCTTACCAGCCCGTAACGGATATGCAAAAAAGGCGCGCCTTCCGCATAGGAACCTCGTACCTTTACCGGGATTGACAGCAATCCTGCTATCAGCAGCAGAAGCGCCAGCAGAACCCACAGTATGATCTTCCCCACCAATGGCGCTCCCTCCCCTTTCCATCTATTGGTCTATTCTTCCGATTCCTCCGGCGGCCCGGCTTGCTCCTGATTGTTCAGCCGCATCTGGCCGCTTTCCTCCACTCCCGGCATCGGGGGCAGATCCTCCAGGGACTTCATATGAAAGGACCGGAGAAAATCCTGAGTGGTGCGGTACAAACGGGGCCGGCCCGGCGCCTGTAGGTGCCCGCACTCCTCCAGCATCTTCCGATCCAGCAGCAGGCTCACGGTATACGCGCTGTCCACTCCCCGTATTTGATCAATCTGCGCCCTTGTCACAGGCTGGTAGTAGGCCGCAATAGCCAGCACCTCCAGCGCCGGTTGGCTGAGCCTTGCGGTTTTTCGTATCTCAAAGGCGCGGCGGATGATCTCCGCATACTCCGGAGCGGAGCAGAGCTGATAGCTGTCTTCCATGCGGACCAGACGGATCCCCCGGCGCTCAAAGGCGTAGTAATCTCCCAGCCGCTGCAAGGCCTCCTCCGCTCTGGGGCGGTCCGTGTCCAGAGCCATACAGATACGGCTGATATGTACCGGTTCACCGGAGGCGAACAGGATGCCTTCCACGGCAATTTGCATTTCCTTGTTATCCAATAATTTTCCCGTCCCGTTAATCTTTCATTCGCGCTTAAATCCGCTGCTATTTCACGATTTCCCCCTCGCAGCGGCACTGTGCTCTGCATCAGAAAATCATTGCGTCATAACAGCGCCCCGTCATAGCTTCAGAGCGTCGATACTCACGCCGGTAGTGGTAATGGTACAGTCCCGTTCTCCACCAGACAGGGTGACGATCCTGGCCCGGCAAAGCTCCAGAATTGCCAGAAAGGTAGCCACTACCTCGCTGCGGCTGCGGCTGCCACGGAAGAGCAGCCGGAAGCTGGTAATCCCCCGCCGAAGACGCCGGAAAACCTCCAGCGCCTTTCCTGCCACAGGGTAAGGCTCCTGTCGCACAATCTCCTGAAAGCTGCTGGCGGTCAACGGCTGACGCCGCTCGTCCCGCCCGGCAATCTCTCCTATCATCTTCGACAGGTCGGAGGGGACATGGCTGTAGGTATATATTTTCCCCCGCTCCAGCGGTTCCGGCGCCCGCACAAAAATTCTCCGGCCGAACTCTCCCATTGGCTCCAGAATAGCGGCAACATATTTGATCTTGGCGTAATTTTCTCCGCTGCGCCGTTCCTCCAGAGAACGAATGAGTTCCGCCATCTCGCTTTTTGCCTCCTCATCTTCAATGGATAGAAGCATTCGTGTCTTGATGAACATCAGCTGGGCGGCCATGGCGACAAACTCGCTGGCTACATCCAAATCCATCTGTTGGCGCTTTTCCAGATATTCCAGATACTGCTCCAGAATCAGGGCAATCGGAATATCCTGAATCTCTATTTTATTTTTGCTCAAAAGAAACAGAATCAGATCTAGCGGACCCTCAAAATCCTCCATACCCTCCCGGCTGCGCACCACCTGTTCCAGCTTATAGACCGGCTCGTCCATCGTTTGTCTCCCATCGTCAGAAAATCAGTATGTCAGAAGAATACCCCGGCCATCCACAGATAAATATTGTATATGGCACCGGAGAGATGACTGCCGCCCAAATCCAGCCCTACAATCAACAGCAGAATCACCATACCATAACGCTCATACCGCATCAGAGTATAGTATGCCCCCTCCGGCAGAACAGAAAACAACACCTTTGATCCGTCCAGCGGCGGAATGGGTACCAGGTTGAACAGCCCCAGTCCGATACTCAGCACAGCAGTGCTGGTCAGAAAAGAAAACAGCCAGAACGCGGCTCCGCCTGCCGGAGCGAAGCGGGCCAGCAGAGAAGCGGCAAAAAGAAGAAGCATTGCCAGTATAAAATTAGAAACCGGCCCCGCCAGAGCGGTGACGGCCATCCCCACTTTCGGCTTTTTGAAATAACGCATGTCCACGGGCACCGGCTTGGCCCAGCCAAAGCCGCAGATCACCATGGACGCCAATCCCAGCCAGTCAATATGGTGCAGAGGATTGAAGCTGAGCCGGTGCATCCTCTTTGCAGTGGGATCCCCCAGAGCGTAAGCAGCGAGCCCATGGCACGTCTCATGAACGGTCAGGCACAATAATACGCCCAGCACCCGCTGAGCCATGTAAAAAAGCCCTTCCCAATTGAATTGCTGCAAAAATAATCTCATTTTTCCAATCAAGCATCCGCTGTTTTCTGTGTTTTCCAGATTCAGCCAGGAATTCTTTCAACACATGGACCCGTTTCCTGCGCACTCCCGGAATTTGTCCGATTTTTTAGATGTTTTTATAGTATAGCAGATTTTTCTTGGAATTACAAGGGGGATTTCATCAGCCGCTCAGGGCTTATGCATGAACAGAGCGGAGGACATCGTCAAGGACAATGTTATCGTAAGAACAGCGGCGGCGTTTTCTGGCAAAGGATATGTTCCCAGGCTAGATTCATCTCTTATGATTTTACCCCACTTCCATTGCCCTGCATTGTTTTTCATGCGTTTGCCCGGCAACTCCACCGCCTGCCTGTTGCCAAAATTCCCCCGCCATGATACAATAAGCAAAAACTGCCGGATGCCCACGCACCACAGCCGGAAAGGAGCGGACCGCAATGCTCAAGCGCGTTTATGTGGAGATCACCAATATCTGTAACCTCCGCTGCTCCTTCTGTCCCGGCACCAGACGGCCAGGACGGTTCATGCCGCCGGAGGATTTCCAGGTGCTGGCGGAGCGGCTGCGGGGGCGCGTTTCATACCTGTATTTTCATGTGATGGGCGAGCCTCTTCTGCATCCGCAGCTGGAGGAGCTGCTCAGCATCGCGGAGGAAAAAGGCTTCCGGGTGTGCCTTACCACCAACGGAACGCTGCTGGCGGACCGCACCCCCCTCCTCCTCTCCTCCCCCGCTCTTCACAAGATCAGCATTTCCCTCCACAGCGCCGAGGGGAACGGCATGGGGGATCTGTCCGGCTATCTCCTCTCCGCCTGGGAATTCGCCCGGCGGGCCTCCTGCGCTGGGGTGATCTGTTCTCTGAGACTGTGGAACCTGGGAGGCGGGGAGATGCGGAATGAAGAAATTCTCGCCTTTCTGGCCCGGCAGCTGGGCATTCATCCCTTGGAGCTGCCCCAGCCCCGGCGGGGCAGCTGGAGGCTGGGAGAACGGCTGTATCTGGAGCAGGCGGAAAAGTTCGAGTGGCCGGACTTGAGCGCTCCGGAGAGCGGAACCCGTTTCTGCCTTGGCCTCCGGGAACAGGCGGCGGTTCTGTGCGACGGAACGGTGGTCCCCTGCTGCCTGGACCACGAGGGTGATATTCCTCTGGGCAATTTGCTGGAGCAAAGCCTGGAGGAAATTCTCTCCGCCCCCAGGGCGGCGGCCCTCCTTCGGGGTTTTTCTGACGGAAAGCCCTCTGAGGAGCTGTGCCGGAGATGTGGGTTTGCCACCCGGTTCTGAATAGAAAGAGGTACGGTGATGCACGAAAATATAGCGGCGGTTCCCGGTCCCCTCCTGGACTGGTACGCCGTAAACAAGAGAACCCTCCCCTGGCGGGGAATCGGAGATCCCTATCAGGTTCTGGTGTCGGAGATCATGCTCCAGCAAACCAGGGTTGCGGCCGTGATTCCTTACTATCTCCGCTGGATGGAGTCTCTTCCCTCGGTAGAGGCCTTGGCCGAAGTCCCCGAGGAGCGGCTAATGAAGCTGTGGCAGGGTCTGGGCTACTACAGCCGCGCCCGGAATCTCCACAGGGCCGCCCTTATGGTGATGGAGGAGTACGGCGGACAGTTTCCGCAGTCCCACAGGGAGCTCCTCCGCCTCCCGGGCGTGGGAGACTATACCGCGGGAGCTGTGGCCTCCATTGCTTTCGGGCAGGCGGTTCCCGCTGTGGACGGCAACGTTCTGAGGGTGGCGGCGCGGCTCACCGGCTCGGAGGAAGACATTCTGGACCCCGCCGTCCGGCGGCGGTTCCGGGAGGAAATGGCGGCCGTGATTCCGGCGGACCGGCCGGGAGAGTTCAATCAGGCGCTGATGGATCTGGGCGCCATGGTCTGCTTGCCCAACGGCGCACCGGTCTGCGGGCACTGCCCCCTGGAAGCCTTGTGCGCGGCCAACCGGCTGGGCTTGCAGAATGTGCTCCCTGTCCGCCGGAAAAAGGCCCCGCGCCGGACGGAGGAGCTGACGGTTTATCTCCTGCTCCGGGACGGCCGGATGGCTGTCCGGCGGCGGGCGGAAACCGGACTTCTGGCCGGCCTGTGGGAGTTTCCCCATGTGGCCGGAACCCTGGACGACGGGCAGGCAGGAACTCCCCTGTCCTTCTGGAACCTTCGGGCCCGGGAGTGGCGGAAGAAGCTGACGGCCAAACATGTTTTCACCCACGTGGAGTGGCGCATGACCGGCTATCTGCTGGAGGCGGAAGGAGAAGGCTCCGGTCTGACCTGGGTCAGCCGGAAGGAGCTGGCGGAGCTGGCGGTGCCCTCCGCTTTCGCGAAATTTTTGGAGGAGGCTTGCCGGGTCCTGGAAAAGGAGGCGATGCAGTGATCTGTACCCTCTGTCCCCGCCGGTGCGGGGCGCTGCGCACAGCGGAAAACGGAAACGGCTTTTGCCGGATGCCGGAGACGCCGGTGGTGGCCCAGGCCATGCTCCATCTGTGGGAGGAACCCTGTATCAGCGGCAGCAACGGCAGCGGCGCCGTGTTTTTCTCCGGCTGCGTCCTGGGCTGCGTATTCTGCCAGAATGGAAAAATCAGTCGAGAGCGGTTCGGAAAACCCATCTCTACCGGCCGGCTGAGGGAAATTTTTCAGGAGCTGATCGCCCAAGGGGCTCACAACATCAATCTGGTCAGCCCCACTCCCTTTGTTCCCGCCATTCTGGAGGCCCTGGAGCCGCCTCTGCCGGTCCCGGTGGTGTGGAACTCCGGAGGCTATGAGAGGATAGAAACCCTGAGAGCGCTGGAGAACAGAGTCCAAATCTGGCTGCCGGATTTCAAATACGGGGACAACGCCCTGGCGCAGCGCTGGAGCGGCGCGGAGGACTATTTCGAGACCGCCGCCGCCGCTATTCTGGAGATGTACCGGCAGAGCGGGGACTGCGTTCTGGAAAACGGCCTTCTTCAGCGCGGCGTCGTTATCCGCCATCTGCTGCTTCCCGGCGGGCTGAACAACGCCAAGGCGGTAATGGACTGGGTCGCGAAGGTCTTCCGCCCCGGACAGGTTCTCTTTTCCCTTATGTCCCAGTACACACCCCAGCCGGGTGCGGAGGGCCTGCTGTCGCGCCGTGTCACTGCCGGAGAATATCGGGCCGCGCTGACCTACATGGAAAATTTGGGCATTACCGGCGGGTATTGTCAGGATTCTTCCTCAGCCCGGGAGGAGTATACGCCGGAATTTGATCTCCGTGGAGTATAGTCCTCCGGCCCTCTGGAAAAAACGTCAAAAAAACTGAAAAACCCTCTTGACAAACGGTCAGGCATCTGCTAAAATACTCTATGTTGTGCGGGTGTAGCTCATCTGGTAGAGCGCCACCTTGCCAAGGTGGAGGTAGCGGGTTCGAGCCTCGTCACCCGCTCCAAAAGGAAAGAAGTATGCGCAAGCATACTTCTTTCTTTTTGCTGTTAGCGGGGCAGGCTCGACGAGGCGCCATCAGACATGCTCTTATG
>CAJTUD010000016.1:42912-43137 GCA_910579725.1 uncultured Oscillospiraceae bacterium
AAGGGCCCCAAAATTTAGATTTTCCCCCACTTCCTATTCACTCAGGCAGGACTTAAACCTGCGGCAAATCAGTTTCAAATAGGGCGCTAAGATTTTGAGCGCCTGCATCGGGCGTCGGTCCGTCAATCCCAAGGGAATTGACAGACCGGCGCTTTTTGTTTTTCCAGGAAAACGCAATACTCCCAGCGCCTGTTTTCAAAACAGGCAAAATCAAAAAGGGCCCCA
>CAJTUD010000017.1:0-17758 GCA_910579725.1 uncultured Oscillospiraceae bacterium
ACTTTGTGGCCTGTCTGGTTATGAAGCCAGACAGGCCTTTTTTCGACAGGCTGAGTCTTGCACCTGTTGAGGTGCAAGACTTTTCGTTTAGTGATGAGCCGGTGCGTTTGATAAACGGCCCGCTTATGGAAGAATATGTCCGGCGGACAGATACAGACGGTACCACTCCTCCCGGGTCAGCTGAATTTCGCTGGCTCGGGCAATCTCTTGCAGACGGGACTCCCGCGCCGTACCGGTAATCAGCTGCATCTGTGCCGGATGGCGAAGTATCCATGCGGCGGCTACCGCCGCTGTGCTGATGCCGTATTGAGCTGCCAGGGCATCCAGCTCCCGGTTCAGTTCCGGATAACGTTCATCCCCCAGAAAGCAGCCTCCCCAGTTCGGCGTTTGAAACGGGGACCATGCCTGGATGGTCATCTTGTGCAGACGGGAGTAGTCCAGCACGCTCCCATCCCGGTCAGCAGAGCCCGGAGTATCCATGTTGACCTCCATTCCGTTGGCCGCCATATTGGAAACCGGGAGGCTGAATTGCAGTTGATTGATAAGAAGCGGCTGACGGACTGTCCGCTTGAGCAGTTCAATCTGCATAGGCTTGTGATTGGAAACGCCAAAGCGGCGTACTTTTCCTTTTTGCTCCAGCTCGTCAAAGGCGGCGGCCACTTCCTCCGGTTCAACCAGCGCGTCCGGACGGTGAATCAGCAGTACATCCAGATAATCGGTTTTCAGACGCTTCAGAATTCCGTCCACTGAGCGCAGCAAATGATCTTTGGAGGAGTCGTAGAATCCCTTCCGGATGCCGCACTTGGATTGCAGCACCAAGTCCTCGCGGCGGATTCCGGTCTCGCTCTGAAGCGCCGTCCCGAAGTGCTCCTCGCAAATGCCGCCGCCGTAAATGTCGGCATGATCGAAATAATTTGCGCCGCTGTCCAGCGCGGTATGAATGAAGCGTCCAAGAGCCCGCCCGTCCAGTTCTCCCAGGCGCATGCAGCCCACGACAATGGCGGGGGCGGTCCACCCGCCGCCCATTGGAATCTGTTTCATGGCAATTCCTTTCCCTATTATGATGAGCGGTGAAAAACTTGAATATGATGAAACCCTGCGGACAAACGCCTTACCGTTTCATATCCGTCATTGGCGGATGCTGTCCCTGCTTATGGAAGTTCCCGAAACGGCGCAAACACCGGCTCCAGGAGCCGCTCGATCCAAAGCGCGGTCAAAGAAAATCCTACCGGAGCCCAGACAAACAGCACGCATACCACGAAGCTGGGCATAAAGTAGAGGAGAACACCAGGCAGCAATGTGATCCCGATTACCCCCAGCGTCCGGGGAAAGTGGGCCAGCCCAAGCAGAAGCGCGTCTTCAATGAGCCGGTTGGCGGGGATCTCAAACTGTGCCAGCAAGGGGAAACCATATCCGGCAATTATCAGCAGGAGCAGAGCGGGAACACAGAAAAACACGATGCCGACCGTCCGCGCCGCACCCTCCCAGAAGGAAACGATCCGTAGGCACAGCAACAGAAGCAGTCCCAGCGCCAATACCATCAGCCACAAAAGAGTAGCCTGCTTGAAATTCCGACGAAAGGAGCGGAAAAAGCAGCGGAAGACCCCTTCGTCCTCGTTCCGCAGAGGAGAGAGCACAAAGTGCAGCGCACAGGTAGCCGCTCCCGCCGTTACCACCGGGAGGCAGAGGGCCATCCACAGCAGATTCAGTCCCACCAGCTCCAGAATCCGTCCTACGGCCTGCCCGATGGGAGAATCGTTGTGAAACGCCAGCTTCATGCTTGCTCCTTTCCCGCCGCCAGCTCCAGCGCCAGCAGGGCTGCCCCCGCCGCGGCATCCTGCCGGGGCTCTACGCACTTCAGTCCCGGCGCATGCTCCGCCAGATAAGCGGACAGTGCTCCCCGCAGCCGCGTATCCCGGGTCAGCAGACCGCCCAGCAGGGCGACCTCGCCGTGGTCCATGCCCAGCCGGTACGCTGCCGCCGTCACCAGTTCTCCCAGTTCCTTGCCATTTTTCTCATAAATGGCAAGGGCAGTCCGGTCCCCCTCTCCGGCGGCTTGCGCCGCCAGAGGGGCAAGCGCCGCCACCCGGCTCTTGTCGCCGCTATAGACGTAGGAGATCAGCTCCTGAGGGGAGCCGGTCTTCAGATGGTCCGGAACCAGCCGGGAGAGGATTGTCTCCTCCCCCCGTCCGTCCCACTGCCGGACCACCGCAGCCAGCACGTCCCGCCCCAGAGCGTAGCCGCTGCCGCCGTCGTCAATCAGATGACCCCAGCCGCCGGCGCGAACAAATTCACCCCGCTGATTCTTCCCGCAGCAGATGGATCCGGTGCCCGCAATCAGGGCCAGACCCGGCCGTCCGGAAAGGGCTCCGTAGAGGGCGATCTCATGATCCCCTGCCAGCTGCCAGGGACAGAGATCATCCATCACCTGCGCCGTCAGTTCCCGGACCCGAGGGTTGCTGATGCCCGCCGCGCCGATGCACACGGCGGAGCACACCCCTGTCTTCCCCAAAAAGGTGGCAATCTCCTTCAGAAGTCCGGTAAACCGCTCCTCCCCCACGCTGTTGAGATTGAAGGGACCGAAGGTCTCCCGGCATAGCGCCGTCCCATCCATGGCGCGGCATTCCACTGTGGTTCTGGTGCCGCCGCCGTCCACGCCTGCGGCGAATTTCATGACCGGCCTCCCAAGGCAACAGGCAGCCGCCCTTTGGGGACAGTTTTCCCGGCCAGAACGGGGACCAGGGCCTCCAGGGTGGGCTCTGCGTAGTCCCATGCGGCTACCGCGCCCACCCCCTCCGGCATCTGCCGCAGATCGTAGGGATTGCGGAGCGCCGTCACCGCCATAGGAATTCCCAAAGTGCGCAGAGCCCGGACCAGTTCCAGCTGGCCGGAAAACAGGTGGCCGTTGTAAGTGCACACAAAAATCGCGGTGCTGCCCTGTGCAGCTTCCACCGCAGCTTGAATCTCCTCCGGGCCGGGGTCCTTGGATGTGACCAGCCCCTTGCCGCCCAGACGGGCGGCCATAAATTCCGGGAAGGTGGCCGCGCCGCTTCCCTGATTGGACACCAATCCCGCGCGGTAGTCGGCACAGCCGCAGAAAAAGGGCCGCTTTCCTGCCGCCGGGATAGTGCCGTCCACCAGTGTAAGGGAAGCCTGCCGCAAGGCCGCGGCCTCTGCCATGGCCTCCGGCCGCCCCGGCTCTCCCGCCGGTTCGCCGTCAATCCGGACCTTGCAGGCCAGAATTTTCTCCACAGAGGCGTCCATTTCCTCCATGGACAGCTCCCCTGCCTCCAGCGCTGCCCTGACGGCCAGCGCGGTCTGCTCCAGTACGGAGGGTGTGTGGCTGATGAATACCAGATCCACCCCTGCCGCCATGGCCTTCACAGTTCCCTGCGCGGAACCGTAGTACTTGGCGATGGCGTCCATCTCCATACAGTCGCTGATGACCAGTCCGCCAAAGCCCATTCGCTCTTTCAGCAGTCCTGTGATGATCCGCCGGGACATGGTGGCGGGCAGGTTATCCGGCTCCAGCTGGGGAAACAGAATATGGGTGGTGGTCACTGCCGGGCAGCCTGCATCAATGAGAGCCTGAAAAGGCCGCAGCTCCATCTTCTCCAACTCTTCCAGAGGTTTGTCAATACAGGGCAGGCTCACGTGGGTGTCCATGGCCGAATCCCCGTGGCCGGGGAAATGCTTGGCGGAGCACAGAACGCCGCCCTCCTCGTAGCCTCGCAGCGCCGCTAGAGCGTAGCGTTCCACCTGCTCCGGCGTATCGCCGAAGCTGCGCACACCGATGATAGGATTTTCCGGGTTGCAGTTTACATCCACCGAGGGAGCCAGATTGAAGTCAATTCCAAAGGCGCGCAGCTCCCGGGCCGTCAAAAGGGCGGCACGATAGGCGTTCTCCGGATCTCCGGTGGCGGCCAGGGCCATAGCCCCCGGTACGTTGACCGCCTCCCGGGGCAGCCGGGTCACGCCGCCGCCCTCCTGATCGATGGTGATGAACGGCCTGCGGCCCGTCTCCCGGGTGATCAGCTCCCGGATGGACCGGCACAGCCGGAGGAGTTGTTCGCTGCTTTCCACGTTGTGCTGAAACAGAATGACGTTGCCAATCTTATACTCTTTCACCAGATGGATGAATTCTTCGCTCATCTCCGTTCCGGGAAAACCGCCTACCAGCCGCTGGCCGATTTTTTCCGTGATCGTCATGGTTTATTTCCTTTCGTATAAGTGATAGGCGGCCTTTTCCCTTGCGAAGGCCGCGCTCTCTCGCTCATAGCGGTCAAGAACCGTCCTCTTGTCCCAGCCGGAGACAAAATCGCCGCAGCCGGTCAGCAGGGAAATAAAGGGCCTTCGCCCCGGCTCCACCGGCGGCAGGAAGGCGGACTGCTCCGGATACAGCCGCTGGAACAGATCCAGCAGCTCCACACCCAGCGCCACTGGGCGCAGGGCGGTGAAATCCGTCACATGGAGCATCAAACCGCCGCAGGAGACACCTTGATGCTTGGAGATGCTGGGTACGAAGTACACCGGTGTGGCAGCCACGCCGGGCAGCCCCAGGGCGGTGAATTCCTTCACCAGTCGTTCCCCGTCTATTCCCGGTCCGCCAATGATGCGGAAGGGAGCCGCTGTGCCGCGTCCTTCGGACAGAGCAGTGCCCTCAAAGATGCAGGTCCCCGCGTAAAGAGCCGTCCCTTCAAAGGTGGGCAGTCCCAGGCTGGGCATCTGCCAGATCTGATCCCAGGCCGGGAAGGGCTCTCCATGCCAGCCGCCGCAGGGGACCACGTGGAGATCGCACCCCAGCTGTTCCCGCTTGTTGACCATTAGGGCAAACTCTCCGGCGGTGAGACCGTACCGTACCGGTACCGGGCGGCAGCCCACAAAGCTGCGGTATGCCTCCTCCAGCAAGCCGCCCTCCACCGCGGCGCCTCCCAGGGGGTTGGGGCGGTCCAGAACGACCAGACGCTTTCCTGCGGCGGCGCAGTCCTCCACCATGTTGCACAAGGTGGAGAGGAAGGTGTAGAACCGCAGTCCCACATCCTGAATGTCATAGACCAGAATATCAAACTCCTCCAGGATTTCCGGCCGGAGCCGTTTTCCGGAAGCGCTGTAAAGGCTGAATACGGTTAGTCCCGTGACTGGGTCTGTATAGTCGCTGGTGAGAGCTCCGGAGGCCTGATCACCCCGCACGCCGTGTTCCGGTCCCAGCAGAGCCGTCAGGCGGCACATCCGGCGCAAAATATCTATGGTGGACTCGTTGTTGCTGCTCCGGCCGGTAATGGAGGTCAGAAGAGCGGCCCGGCCGCCGGATAAAAGCCCGGCGTACTCTGCTATGTGATCCACGCCATAGGTTATCATTTTTTTCCTCCTTCTCAAAGGGACAGCTTCCCCATCACAACCGGCATTTTCGCTCCGGTGGCGGCAGGGGCGTTATTGCAGCTACCAAATACCGCTTCGTTAGCCAGAATGGCAAAGGCGACCGCCTCCTTGGCATCGCTGCTGTACCCCAGCTCCTCGCCAGTGACAACCTGACAGTTGGGAAGGCACTCCCGAAGGTGGGAGAGCAGCGTCTCGTTCCAGCTGCCGCCGCCGCCCACTGCCAGACGTTCCGGCGGGGAGGGCGCAAACCGCTTCAGTCCCAGGGCCGCCGCCTCGGCGGTAAACCGGGTGGCGGTGGACAGTGCATCCTGCAAGCCCACACCCAGCCTGTCCGCCTCCTCCAGCAGCCGCCGGACGTACCCCTCGCCGTAGACCTCCCGTCCTGTGGTTTTGGGAGGCTTCTGCGCCAGATAGGGGTCTGAAAGCATCCAGTCCAGCAGCGGCCGAGAAATTTTTCCGGCCGCCGCCAGCCGGCCGCCCTGATCGTAGGTCATCCGGCCGCCGGTAAGGCGTCCGGTCAGAGCGTCCATCACCATGTTGCCTGGGCCGGTGTCGAAGGCGACGACTTCCTCCAGGGCGCATCCGGCAGGGAGAATGGTCACATTGCCGATGCCTCCGAAATTTTGCAGAGCTACCGTCCGTGCCTCCTCCCGGTAGAGCAGCCACTCCGTGTAGGGAACCAGGGGCGCTCCCTGGCCTCCGGCGGCCATGTCCCGAACCCGGAAGTCCCCTACTACCGGACAGCCCATGGCTTGAGCGATCAGAGCGTCCTCTCCGGCTTGCAGGGTGCCGCACAGAGACCGGCCCAGATACTCCTCCGGCTGGGGAATATGCCAGAAGGTCTGGCCGTGGCTGCCCACCAGATCCACCTGGGAGGGATCGATCCCCGCATGACGGCACAGCTCCAGACAGGCTTCCCCGTACAGCTTCCCCAACAGGGTTTTCAGAAGGCAGAATTCCGCCGCTGTCACCGGCTCGCCGCCGGCCACGGCCAGGATTTTTTCCCGCACTGCCGGCGGGAAGGGAACAAAGAGAAAGCTGCGCAGCTCGGCCTTTGTATTTGTGCCGCAGCCGGAAATTCCGGTCAGCGCAGCGTCAATGCCGTCGGCGGAGGTCCCGGACATCAGTCCGATGACCAGCCGCTCCGGCTTGTTCCATAGTTGGGATAAAATATGCATCCTGTCTCACTTCTCCAAAAACGCCCCCATGGCCAGCTCCACAGACCGGTCCCACAGGTCCCAGGAGTGATCCCCCGGCCAGTGAGTGAAGCTGATGGCGGCTCCCTTGTTCTCCAGGGCCTCCGCAAAGCGGCAGTTTTCCGGGTACAGTGCATCCTGTTCCCCGCAGGTGAGGAAAAAGCGGGGCAGCTGAGAGGTCTTCCGTTTCTCCAGCAGCGCCCGGAGGGATGCTTCCGGCGGAACCGTCAGCTTCGGCCCCAGAATGGCCTGGAACTCCCGACGCATCTTTCCTTCCGTTCCCGCCGCCCGCTTCTCCACCTCTGTCACAGCGGAGAAGGCGGCGCATCCGGCGTACTGCCGGGGATTGGCGAGAGCGCATTTGAGTGCGCCGTAGCCGCCCATGGACAAACCCATGATAAAATTTTTCTCCCGCCGGGCGGTCAGTCCGAACATGCGGCCGCAGATTTGAGGCAGCTCATGCTGCACATAGGTAAAATAATCCAGCCCCATGGCCATATCCATGTAGAAGCTGCGCTGCACCTCCGGCATAATCACCGCCGCGCCCCGACTCCGCGCATAGCGCTCCACAGCAGTATAACGGCACCAGCCAGTGCAGTTGTCGCTAAGTCCGTGGAGCAGGTATATGACCGGCGTGTCCTTCAGCCTGCCCTCGTCGGGCAGAATTACTTCCAGCGAGGTGCTCATGCCCAAAACCGCGCTGTATACGTCACATCTCAGATGAGCCATGGCTTCCTCCCCTTTCCAGAGCTGCCGCCACCCGGCCTTCCGACTGGGCCAGCAGCTCCAGCGCCTTTTCCCCGTCCACGCCCAGCCGCAGCATGACAATGGCAGTTTTGGGCCGGTAGCCGCACCGCTCCAGGGCGTCCCGGGCAGTCTCTTCGTCCACTTCAGCCGCTGCGGAAACAATCCGGCGGCAGCGGCCGATCAGCTTCTCGTTGGAGGGCTTCACGTCCACCATCAGGTTGCCGTACACCTTGCCCAGCCGGATCATGGCTCCGGTGGAAAGCATATTCAGCACCATCTTCTGGGCGGTGCCGCTCTTCATCCGGGTAGAACCCGTGACCACCTCCGGGCCGGGATCGGGAGCGATGGCAATCTCCGCCGCCTTCGTCACCGGTGAACCGGGGCAACAGGTCACGCCTATGATATGAGCCCCCACGCGACTGGCGTAGTCCATTGCGCCCAACACGTAAGGCGTGCGCCCAGAGGCGGCGATGCCTACCAGAACATCCTCCCGGCCAAAGTGGATTTCCCGCAGATCCTTCTCCCCCAGAGCCCGGTTGTCCTCCGCGCCCTCCACTGCCCGGAACATGGCGTCATAGCCTCCGGCAATCAAACCTACCACCATGTCCGGATCTGTGGAATAAGTAGGGGGGCACTCCACCGCGTCCAGCACCCCCAGCCGTCCGGACGTTCCGCAGCCGCAGTAGATGAGACGGCCTCCGGCCTTCAGCTGTCCGGCAATGATGTCCACCGCGAGAGCGATGCGCTCCGCTTCCTGTTCCACAGCGAAGGCGATTTTCTTGTCCTCGTCGTTTATCAGGCGGATCATATCCATTGTGGAGAGCGCGTCTATGTGGGATGTGCGTTCATTTGGTTCCTCGGTATTGCATAGTTTACAATCCATGACAGTTCTTCTCCTCCTCCTGCCTCCGTTACAGTCCGCTGATCAGGCGGTACTCCTCCGGCAGGCGCATGAAGCTCTCCGCGTAGAACCGCCGGGCCTCGATACCCCGCAGCCGCTTGAGATGGGAATAATACTCGAAATAGGGAAAGCTGGCGGAGCCGGTGACAAACCAATGCGTCCGCACCGCCTTCTGCCACAGTGCGAAGCCCTCCTCCGACACCTCCAGGTACTCAAAGGGCTTGTAATCCACGGCATCCTCCCAGTTCTCCGCAAAGCGCAAGGGCGCAAAGTGGCAGGGCAGCTCCCGCTCAATAGCGGGCAGAGCGGCGTAGAACCAGGCGTCCTTGACGATTCGGTGGCAGGCGGCGTGATCCTTATGCATACTTTTTTCGTGATGGGTGACGATGAGCTCCGGCTTTTCCCGGCGGATTATGTCGCACACGGCGAAACGGGCCTCCTCGTTGTCGGGAAGAAACCCGTCAGGGTAGTCCAGCACATAGCTCTTGCCTCCCAGCAGATCCGCAAAGGCCTTTGCCTCTCCGTTCTTCTGCTCCCGATATTCCGCCACGGTCCGCCCAGCGGGAACGCCCTTTTCCCCAGCGGTGAGAGCCAGGGTGGCGATATGGCCTCCCCCAGCGGCGCAGGTGGACAGAATACCGCCGCAGGTAAGCTCCATATCGCCCACATGGGCGCCTATTGCCAGAATTCGATTATATTTCATGGCGAATCACAGCTCCTTTGTCATGACGGCAAATCTCCGGCGGACCTGGAAGCCCGCTCTCAGGTAAATTCTCTGGGCGTGGTTGTCGCTGCCGGTAAACAGGGACATGTACTCGCTGCCGGCCTCCTTCTCCGCCTGACACAGGCGGCAGAAGAGCAGCCCCCCCAGTCCATGACCCTCGTGCAGAGCCGAGACGGCGATGCCGGCGAAATAGCCCCGGCCGGTCTTCTCCCGGTATACCGGACCGGCGAAGCCAACCACCTCGCTGCCGTGGAGGGCTACCAGCATGTTGATCTTCTCCGCGGCCTCCGGGATCTCTGCATCCCACATGGGGTTTCCCATGGAGTGAACCATTTCCGCGAGGCCATGGTGCGTTCCGGAGCGGTACCAGTCCACGGCGTAGTTTTCTTTGGCCAGCTGTCCGGATTTCTCTGCCGCCCACTCAGGCATCTCAAACTGAGACAGATCCAGATACATGGCGCACTCCACCGCCCGGACGGCATAGTCTGCATCCGCCATATAACGGTGAAGAGGCAGGTCCTCCGCCACGCCGGGGCAGTTGTTGTGCTGATGCCCCGGCGTGCCGGGGACAATCCAGGGCAGGCGCATGGGATTGAAGAAGCTGGCAGCTGCCTGGGTTTTCCCTGTCCGCCGGAAAGCGTTCTCCAGAGCGGCGAGAAGCCCGGCGGCGCTTTCCGCCGACTCCCGCTCCAGCAGAAGGCAGGTAAAATAACCCCGTGTCTCCCCCTGTGGCAGATCATCCCCCGCGCAGCCGCAGGCAAAGCCTGTCACAGCTCCGGACTCTTCCAGCACGAAAGCATACTCCCGGGAGAAGTATGGATTTTCCGTCAGCAGTCCGGCCAGAGCGTCCGGGGACTGCGGAGCGTAACCCTGGGCGGTTCCCGCTGTATTCCAGAGAGCCGCCAGGGAGGGAAAGTCAGTTTCTCGATAGTTGCGTATCATAGTGGTTGATTACCTCGTCATCCCTTTACTGCGCCGATGGTGACGCCCTCCAGGAAGTATTTTTGCAGAGAAAAGAACAGCACGAACATGGGCAGCGCGGAGATGGTGGCCCCGGCCATCATGGGGGAGAGCAGGGTGCCATTGGCAAATTTGAAGGTCTTCAGACCCACCTGGATGGTATACATGGCCTCTTTGCTGGTCACAAGGAAGGGCCAGAAGAAGGTATTCCAGTTACCCATGAACGTATTGATGGCCATCACCGCCAGCACCGTTTTGGACAGGGGCAGAATGATGCTCCGGAAGATCCTGAATTGGGTGGCGCCCTCCACCTTTGCGTTTTCAATGAGGGAGGTGGGGATGCCGGAAAAGAACTGTTTGGACAGGAAGATGTTATAGCTGGTGACGCATCCCGGCAGAATCAGGGCGGTGAAGGTGTTGGTCATCTTGAACTTGTTGACGAACAGGATGTACAAGGGCACCTGAGTCACCTGATAAGGGATCATCATGGCCATCAGAATCAGAAAGAACAAAAACTTGCTGCCCTTGAAGCGTACCTTGGCGAAGGCATAGCCTGCCATGCTGGCGAAAATCACGTTGCTCACCACGGTGGCGGCGGCTACTACGAAGCTGTTCCACAGCCACTTCACCGAGTATTCGCTGGAGGCAAAGAAGTGCTTGTAGGAATCCAGAGACCAGGTCTTTGGGAAGATGGCATAGGACCCGGCGGACATCTCCTGAGCGGGTCCGAAGGACCAGGCCAGCATATATACCAGGGGGAAGAGAACTACTGCCGCGAAGAAAAACAACACGATCCCCATGACCAGATTCCGGGCCACGCGGATTTTAGGATTGCGAAGATGCTGGGAATACAGACCGCTTGCCATAGCATTTTCCCCCTTTCTCAGTATTCCACGTCGTCCCCGGCCACCTTGAACTGAAGGGCGGTGAGGGCGGCAATGACAATAGCCAGCATGATGGCCTGGGCACAGGCCAGACCGTATTTACCGTAGACGAAAGCGTTGTTGAAAATAAGCAGGCCGATCATTGTGGTGTTGTTGTCCGGCCCTCCGCCGGTCATCATATAGGCGTTCATGAATACCTGGAAAGAATTGATGATGCCTGTGACCAGCAGGAACAAAGTGGTGGGCTTGCACAGCGGAATGACGATATAGCGCAGCTTCTGGAAGAAGGTGGCTCCATCCAGCTCCGCCGCTTCGAAGTAGGTGTTGTCAATGCCCATGAGGGCAGCGATATAAATGATGATGCTGCTGCCCTGGCCGGAGAGCAGGCTCATGAGAATCAGGGACAGCATGGCTGTCTTACTGGAGCTCAGCCAGTTCTGAGTGGGCAGATGGAAGAAGGTCAGCAGCTGGTTGAACAGTCCCGAGGGGGACGAATCATACAGCCACAGCCATACCACGCTCATGGCCACGCCGGAGGCCACAGCCGGGATATAGTACAGGGATTTGAAGACCGACTGGGTCTTCCGCTGGAAAGGCAGAATCATCACCGCCACCGCGAAAGCGATAACCAGGGACAGCGGTACGGTAATCAAGGTATAAACGGCGGTATTGCGGATGGATTTGTAAAACAGATCATTGGTCAGGGCGGTTTTGTAGTTTTCAAACTGAACCCACTCCGAACCGAAGGGCTTATAATTCTGGAAACTTGTGATAACAGCGGAAACCACAGGGTAGATCGTCATGACGGCAAAAACCGCTATGGCCACCGCAATAAAGGCCCATCCGTTGAGATCTTCCAGCGTGATCCGGAACCGGCGGTCCCGGAGGGTGGTTGCTCTGGGTTTCATCTCGCGTCTCTCCTCCTCTTCTCCTGATCTGGATAAAATACGGCATGGGCCTACCCGCCACGGGCAGGCCCATGCCGTTAACAGACAATGCCGGGGATGTGTGATACAGCGCTTCCCTCAGCCGGGCAGTTTACTTGATGACGCCAGTCTCGCAGCCATCCTGACCGAACAGCTCGAAAGCTCTGGTGCAGACCTCGTCATACATGGCCTGCGCGGTGGTCTCACCGGCCAGCAGGGCCTGGAACTTGGGAATAATGGTTTCATCCATCAGGGTCTTGGCGCTGGCGGCCTGTTCGCTGGTGATGCCGGTGGGAGGCGCCTGCACCATGCCGATGCAGCGGGTGGATGCTTCCGCGTTTCGGGGATCCTGACTCAGATCAGCGCCCGCCTGAGCGTCGCGGCCGGACTGGCATACGCAGGCGAGGAGGAGCTGGTTGACAGTGTCGGCAGCCCGTTGGCCGGAGCAGACATAGTTGAGGAACAGGCCCACGTTCTTCAGGTGCTCCTCGGTGCTGTTGTTATTGCGCAGCATAATCATGCCGTCCACGGTACCGAAGCAGGACTCGGTGACACCATCCATGGTGGGCACAGGCAGGAAGGCGTATTCCACTTCCACAGAGCCCTCCACAGCCTCGCCGGTGGCAATGCCGGCGTTGTTCTTATTGACGTTGTTCTCGAACAGGGGCATGGCCTTGCCGGTAATCATGGCGTTGCCGGTTTCCAGCATCACCAGGCGCTGACCGGCCTCCACGGCGTAGTTGGGCATCCAGCCGGAAGAAACCATGGTTTCCACGGAAGAGAGCAGGGTCTTCATGTTCTCAGAGGTGTAGGCGTACTTCAGATCCTTGGTGAAGTTGGCGGTAATGCCCGCACCCACGCCAAAGATGCTGACAAAGTCTCCGGTAGCCACAGCGGCGTTGGCAAAAACGAAGCCGTAGGTATCGTCCTTGGTGCCGGTCTCAATGGCCTTGAGGAACTCCTCGTAGGTCCACCCTTCAGCCTGCACCTTATCCACATCCACACCGGCCTCGGTCATCATCTGCCGGTTTCCGCCCAGAGCCTGAATGGTCAGGTACAGAGGCAGGCCGTACAGGGTGTTGTCCAGGGTCATGTAGTCCAGAGCATTCTGGTCATAGTCTGCCAGAGCGCCCTCGGGCAGGTAGGGCTTCACATCCACGGCCACGCCCATTTCCACATATGTACCAATAGCGCCATAGCTGACTTCAGCAATGTCGGGGGCTTCGCCGGAGAGGGCCATGGTGGAGAGCTTGCTGCTGTGGTCATCCCAGGCGGTGGAGATGACTTCCACCTTCAGATGGGGATACTCCTGCTGGAAGCCGTCGATCCAGCCGGCCAGCAGTTCGGCGTAATCGCCGGTGACGGGGGGCGCCATAATGACGATAGTATCCTCCGCGCCGGTGGCTGCGGGGGACTCCGGGGTCTTGTCGTCCTCAGCGGGAGCAGGTGCGTCCTGCTTGGGGGCGTCGGGGGTTTTGTTGGACTGATCATTGTTCCCGCCGCAGGCGGCCAGGCCCAGGATCATACAAAGGCTGAGAAGCAGTGCAAAAAACTTTTTCATATTGACCTCCTTGATGCATCCTATAAATCTGTCTCGTTCTCCGGAGAAGGGGCAAACCTCTCCTCCGGGAACGGGATCATTTTACAAGGACAAAACAATTTTGTCAAGGATTCCCTTGTTGGATGAAACTTTATTTCGCTTGTTGACTGCTTTTTGCTGGTTTTGCGCAAATAGGATGATACATCCATATGGTTTTTCGTCGTTATCGCCAAATAGCGCAAAAAATTTTTGTTACTCCCGCCCTCCTTTCTGATACTTGCACCAGAGAAAAATCTCCTCTATACTAAGAGAAAACCAGAAGACGGGAGGGGAAATATTCTATGAAAAGTGTGCTCATCCGCATGAATCAATACCGTGACCAGGCCAGCGGCGCGGAAAAGGGCGTACTGGACTGGGTTCTGGAAAATCCTGAAGCGGCGGCCCAGTGCAGCATCCACCGTCTGGCGGAGCAGAGCTACACCTCGCCTTCCACAGTGGTCCGCATCTGCCGGAAGCTGGGCTTTGAGGGATATCGGGATCTGCAAAAGTCTTTGCTCTGCGAGCTTGCCATCCGGCAGGAAAACAAGGCGGAGAAGGGCGGGGAACTGGCGCACACCGACCAGCTGACGGATATTATTGACAAAGTGACCTACCGCAACATCGCCTCGCTTGAAAACTCCCGGATGCTGGTGGAGCCGGAAGCGGTGCGCAGGAGCGTAGACCTCATCTGCGCCAGCAATACGGTGCTGCTGTTCGGCATGGGAGCCTCCTTTCTGGTGGCTCAGGATGCTTATCAGAAGTTTTTCCGGGTGGGCAAGCGCTGCGCCCTGTCTGAGGACATCCACTGCCAGTACGTCCATGCCCGCAACGCCGGGCCGGATGACGTGGCCATCATTATCAGCTACACCGGCTATACGGAGGAGATTCTCCGCTGTGCCAGGGATCTGCGCCGGCAGGGCACTTCCATTATTGCCATCACCCGGTTTGAGCCGTCGCCGCTGTCTCAGATGGCGGACTGCAACCTGTATGTGGTGGCGATGGAGGAACCCTTCCGCAGTGGAGCCATGTCCTCCCGTATTGCCCAGCTGAACATGATCGACATCCTTTACACCGCCTATTTCAACCGTAATTATGACAAGAGCATCCGTCACTTTGAGAAAACACAGATCAGCAAGCAAAATTTGTAAGGAGGGCGGCTGGAATTTCCAGCCGCCCTTTATCTTTGTCATAAGATATTCATGCAGAACCGCATCAAGATAGCGGCGGCCTCCGCCCGCGTCGCTCCGTTCCGAGGCGCCAGCAGTCCCTTGTCTGTGCCGCCAATGATACCGGCGCCCACCGCCCAGGCCATGGCCTCGCCGGCATAGCCGCTGACGCTATCTCCATCAGCAAAACCCGTCAGATCGCCGCGCATGCCGGAGTCCTTCCCGATGAAGGCGGCGTACCGGTAGAGCATGGCTGCCATCTGCTCCCGGCTCACCGGCGTGTCCGGGTTTTCGCCGCTGGAGATGCCGCGGGCTCTGGCCCAGGCGAGGGCCTTCTCATACCAGCTTTCACCTTCGGTATCCGCACCGTCATACCGGGCCAGTACTGTGATCAGCATGGCTCGGGTCATACCGCCGTCAGGGGTGAAATTTCCCCCGCCGGTGCCGGAGAACAGTTCCCGGGCGGCAGCGAAGGTGATGGCGTCCCGCGCCCAATGGCTGCTGGTATCAGAAAAAGCTTCGCTGTTGTCTGCAATCCGGATCATATCGCCGTCGGTGACAGCCACCGTCACAACGCCGTCGGCGGCCAGGGACGTCCGGATGATCTGCTCCGTACCGTCTGGCCTGACCAGAATTGCCACCGTACCGGGACCGGCTCCCTCCACAGGAATCTCCACCTTCACCGGCCCCGCGCTGCCCGTGGCAATGGTGATCACAGATCCGGCTGCCGGGGATACCGGCGGTATGGGCAGAGCGACGCTCCCTCCGCTGGCCTGGGCTGTCTGGACGGAGGAGGAGGAAAGTGTAACTGCGGCCGCCTGCCCTCCGGGACCGGAGATGAACCCGGCCGCGCTGCCGTCAGGTGTATTTTCTACAACAGGATTTTTCGGGACGTCTGAAGACGTCCCGCCGGCAGGGTCCCTGCCGGCGTTATCAGGACTGAATACCGGCTGATCGAAAATGACAGGGGGATCCTCCCGCTTTTTGCTCCAGGATTCCCCGTAGGACTCCGCGCCGCCGGAAAGTATGACGGCGGAATAGGTGTCCTCCGGCAGAGCTTCGGGATTCCAGTCCGGTAAAAGGCATGTATATGTGTAAACGCCGGAAGCAGCCTCGGAAACGGACAGCGCCAGATCACCGTCCCGCACTGTCGCATCGCATACAGGATCGCCTGCTGACCCGGCAATCAAAATTCGGAATTCTTCCGGAGCCGTCCGGTTCTCTTCCTGCCGCAGCTTCCAAGTCAGACCGGCAGGCAAACTGCCATTCATCAAAAATTTTACCGAAACCGGTACGGCGTTTCCCACGGGAATCTCTACCTGCGCGACGAGGCTTGCCGCTTCCCCTGACAAAAACGCGCCGGGGAGCGCCTGAATCTCTAAAATACCGCCTGCCGCTGCCGCACCGAGGCAGAGTACGACGGTATCCTCTCCGGAGTACTCCACGCTGTCTAAAGACAGTTCCTGCTCTTCGAGACGGACCGTCCAATGTTCGGCATCCTCTGCTCCAGCGCCGAAAAGATCTCCGTCCGCACACCGGACGGCCGCCATCAGAAATTCCTTTTCACCGGATGCGCCGAAACGGATCACTTCGGCGGTAATCTGCGGCGCGGCGGCAGAGACCGTCATTTCAGTCTCCTTGCTGCGGATCAGATAAATGTGAGCTTCCCCCTCCTCATCCATAATTTCCGCATTTATGGACACATGGATGGTCCATACTCCTGCGGAGGGGAACAATGCGCGACAGGAATCCGCTATTACATGAATTCTCGCCGAATCTTCGCCCGTAATCAGATTTACTTCAGCGGAAATTTCCATCTCATCGCCCAGTCGAGCGGTAATTTTGGCTTCCACAGACTCAAGATTTTGGAAGGGTGCCGTCTCGCCATTCCCCAAATAGATCGTATCGCCCAACGTCAAGTCAAACGCTTCGCCAATCTGAATGGGCTCTTCCGGGACCGTGATATGGATGGTGCCCTCTGCATCTGCCGCTGCTGCGCCTGTCAGCAGAAGCAGCGCCGCAAACAGTGCTGTAGCAGCGGACAGGATCTTTTTCTTCATTTTCATGTTTTCCTCTCTTTCTTTTCGACGAAACAGCCAACTTGTTTTTTGCGAAGTTAATATCTATTGTACGCTTTATACAATGCGTTGTCAATTCCTGACAGATTGTTTTTGCCGTTTTTTGTCGAAAGAGTTCAAAGGCCGTTGCCTGGCTATGCCTGCTGCCTGGGGTTCTTTTCTTTGCGGCATGCCGGGCATCCGCTTCCCTGCACGCGGTAGGCGATCCGGGCAATTCAGCGATGTCCGCAGATACTGCAAATCCAGCCTGCTTTGTGATTGGAGCCAGGCAAGACGTTCTCCGGCGTCCGCGCTTCGTTGGCGGTGTAATCCCATTCGGCGGCCAGTTGGGGAAGCGCGGCAAGACAATCCGGATATTCACAGACGCAATCCGGAAATACCCACCGGAGATAATAAAACAGAACCTTGGTGGTATAGGTTGTCTTAAACATTTTGCTGCAGCAGGGACATCCTCTGTGCAGCAGCGTGCGGTTCAAGATTCTGTCCTTTTTAGACATGGCTGCCGTCAAATCTGCATTTCCAGTAAACCGTCTGGCTTCCCACCGGGAAGCAGCCGCTGGGCCGCAGCCCGCCTCCGGTTTCTCTGGCCCGGCGCGGATCGAATTCAGTCACACAGAAACGCTATCCATTGGTTCCTGCACCGCCAGGCGGCCCGATCTTTGCCGCGGTAAGATTCCGGCGGCAGCTCATTTTTTGAAGCGTCAAATTGATGGAGAAGCTCCAGGTGCTTTTTCGTCCAGATGTTGTCCCCCCAGGACACTCTGCCCTGGCAGGCGGCACAGTTCAGCTGCGCGCCCTCCCGAGCTGCATTGTTCAGGGAGCGCTCCCAGTTGTAGCCGCACTCCGGGCAGCGGAATTTGACCTTGGAGGAGGAAGAGAATCCAATCCGATCCGCCGGAACCGGATTCTCTCTGGCCTGATAGCAGCGCAGCCGCCCGGCAGCGCTGTGCTCATCGCACCAGATGTGAAAGGTATCCGTCAGCCCAGAAGCTCTGGCTCTATGTTCCAGCTCCGGGTAGCGCTGAGACAGCTCCCAACTGCTGCTGCTCTTCAGGCGTCTGATGAAATCCCGGGCACAGTACCAGGGCGGAATGTCGAGCTGTATGTACATGTGGTCCGGACAGATATCCATGACTGCCGCCGCCACCTCGCTTTGGCAGCAGATTTTTTGCAGAATCGTACTACATAAAGAGGAAGCCGTCCGCAGGATGCGGACGG
>CAJTUD010000017.1:17768-40998 GCA_910579725.1 uncultured Oscillospiraceae bacterium
TTCCTCTTTATCCAATTTGGACGAAATTCTATTAATACATACCGCCCATGCCCATGTCTCCGCCGGCGGGGGCGGGAGCGGGGGGCTCGGGCTTATCGGCAACCAGGGACTCGGTGGTCAGCACCATAGCGGCCACGCTGGCGGCGTTCTCCAGGGCGGAGCGAGTGACCTTGGCGGGATCCACGATGCCAGCGGCGATCATGTCCACATACTCCTCCTTGTAAGCGTCAAAGCCGGTACCCTTGGCGGCCTTCTTCACGTTCTCCAGAACCACGGAACCGTCCAGGCCCGCGTTGGCCGCGATCTGGCGGATGGGAGCCTCCAGTGCCTTTGCAATGATCCGGGCGCCGGTCTTTTCGTCGCCCTCCAGCTCTTCCACCAGCTTCTCCACGGCGGGAATGGCGTTGACAAACACGGTGCCGCCGCCGGAGACAATGCCCTCTTCCACAGCGGCCTTGGTGGCGTTGAGTGCATCCTCGATGCGCAGCTTCTTTTCCTTCATCTCGGTCTCAGTGGCGGCGCCAACCTTGATGACCGCCACGCCGCCGGCCATCTTGGCCAGCCGCTCCTGGAGCTTCTCCTTGTCGTAGTCGGAGGTGGTCACGCCGATCTGGCTGCGGATCTGGGCCACGCGGTCCTTGATGGCCTGGCTGTCGCCTGCGCCGTCCACGATGACGGTGTTTTCCTTGGTAACTTTTACCTGACGGGCGCGGCCCAGCATGGAGAGGTCGGCAGTCTTGAGCTCATAACCCAGCTCCTCGCTGATGACCTGTCCGCCGGTAAGAATGGCGATATCCTGAAGCATCTCCTTGCGGCGGTCGCCGAAACCGGGGGCCTTGACGCACACCACGTTGAGGGTACCGCGCAGACGGTTCACCAGCAGGGTGGACAGGGCTTCGCCCTCTACATCCTCGGCAATGATGACCATCTTTTTGCCGGACTGTACCATCTGCTCCAGCAGGGGCAGGATGTCGGCAATGACGGAGATCTTCTTATCGGTGATGAGGATATAGGCGTCGTCCACCACGGCTTCCATCTTCTCCATGTCGGTGGCCATGTAGGGAGAAATATAGCCCCGGTCGAACATCATGCCTTCCACGACCTCGCTGTAGGTCTCGCTGGTCTTGGACTCTTCGATGGTGATAACGCCGTCGGCGGAAACCTTCTCCATGGCCTCGGCGATGAGCTTGCCGATCATGGCATCGCCGGAGGACACAGTGCCTACCCGGGCGATATCGTCGGTGCCGTTGACCTTCTGGGAGTCGGCCTTGATGGAGCCCACAGCGGCCTCCACAGCCTTGGCAACGCCCTTCTTCATGACGATGGGGTTGGCTCCGGCGGCCAGATTCTTCAGGCCCTCGCCCACGATGGCCTGGGCCAGCAGGGTGGCGGTGGTGGTGCCGTCGCCGGCCACGTCGTTGGTCTTGGTGGAGACTTCCTTCACCAGCTGAGCGCCCATGTTCTCAAAGGGATCGTCCAGCTCAATTTCCTTGGCGATGGTCACGCCGTCGTTGGTGATGAGAGGAGCGCCGAACTTCTTGTCCAGCACCACGTTGCGGCCCTTGGGGCCCAAAGTGACCTTGACGGTGTCAGCCAGCTGGTTGACGCCGATTTCCAATGCCTTGCGGGCTTCCTCGCCGCGCTTGATCAGTTTTGCCATGGTAACATACCTCCAAAAATCTTTTTCCGCGCCCTGGGGGCGCGGCGGCGAAATGTTTCGTTTTCTGCCTTTGCCGCTGCGCTGGCGGCGAAGATCACTGCTTACTCGACGATGGCCAGAATATCGCCCTGCCGGACAATGGTGAACTCATCGTCGCCAATCTTCACAGTAGACCCGGAATACTTATCGGTGATAACCTTGTCGCCGGGCTTCACGGACATGACGACTTCCTTGCCGTCCACCGTACCGCCGGGGCCCACGGAAATCACTTCAGCCACAGAGGGCTTCTCCTTGGCGGAAGAGGTGAGAATGATTCCGCCTTTGGTGGTTTCCTCGGCCTCCATGGCCTTGAGAACAACGCGGTCTGCTAAGGGTGTGAGCTTCATAATGGGATTCCTCCTATATCAATTTTTTTGAAAACAAAACCGAGCACCGTTAGCACTCGATCTTTTGGAGTGCTAACGGTGCTTATCTTACATCATCTTTTCCCATATTGCAAGAGGGTTTTGAGAAAAAATCAGGGCTTTTACAAAAAGTTCACAAAGTGGGGAAAACCGGAAGGACTACTTTGCCGCTTCCACCGCCGTTACCGTCAGTACATCGCCGTTTACGGTGAACCGGATTTCCATGCCGGCAAAGCCCAGGCCATAGACCCGCTCCGGATCGGACTGATAGGAGGGACGGGGATCCTGGGCCAGCACCGCCAGCAGGGCTTCCCGCTTTTCCGGCCGAATCAGCTCCATCAGCGGCGGGGGACAGTCCACGCGCAGAAGGCGGCGCTCCACCTGCCCGGCAAAACCGCCGGAGGCGTCCGGTAAGGCGTCGGCGTAGGGGAGGTAGGGCTTGATGTCATAGATGGGGGTGCCGTCCAACAGATCCGCTCCGGCCACATGGAGTACCGGCCCTTGGGGACCCTCCGGCTCCACGGAGGCCAGCTTCACGGCGGAAAGACCCAGGGCGTTGGGCCGGAAGGGGGAGCGGGTGGCGAAGACGCCCATCCGCCGGTTGCCTCCCAGACGGGGCGGCCGTACCGTGGGAGACCAGTTCTCCCGCCGGGCCCGGGAGAATTCCCAGATCAGCCAGAGATGAGAAAACTCCTCCAGCCCTCTTACCGCGTCGGGAACGCGGTAGGGAGGCTCGAAAATGACAACGGCCTCCAGGGCCTCCACCAGACCGCTCTGGCGGGGGATTCCAAACTTTTCCCGGAAGTCGGTCCGGATATGGGCAATTGGATGGATTTCCATAAGGGGGAAACGCTCCTTTCCTTCCATCACGGCATCTGCCGCCGTCAGTAGTAGGCGACCAGCAGGTCCACCACCGTTCCGTAGCTCTGAATTCCATCCGCCTGTCCGAAGGACTTCAGGGAAGAGTCGTAGAGGCTGGTGCTGACCTGGGCCGTCAGGCCGTCGAACTGCGCCCAGTAGGCGCTGTGGTAGCGCAGATCTGCCAGAACCTCCTCCGGCAGCGAGGCCCGCAGGGCCGCCCAGCGCTGGTAGTCCGCCCGATAGAGGGCGTTGGACAGCTGAATGTATCCCATCAGATAGCCGGAGTATTGGTAGACCACGTCGTCCGAGGAAGTGGAGGCGGCGATGGCCAGGAAGTTGCATTCCTGCTCCGAAGCGATGCCCCGCTGGTGGGCCAGCTCGTGGGCGATGTTCGCCGGAAGCAGGCAGGCGGGGGAGTCCACGTTCAGATTGGATTCCCCGGTGTAGGGGCTGTAGAAGCCCGTGAAGTTCATGGCGCTGAACAGCCGGGAGAAAAACATCTTTTTCGGCGTCCGGTCCTCCCGGGCCAGAAAGGGGAACTCCTGAGAGAGGTTGTCATAGACCTGGGTGCTGGCGGCAAATATATCGTCCCGGGAGGCGGCGAAAACCCCGTCCTCATCCCGGGGCACCTCATCCGAGATTTCTGCCAGACGGTCCGTGAAATACACCGCCACCCGCTCCAGTTCCTCCGCCGTCACCGGCTGGGCGTAAATGCCGCTTTTCTGCTGAAAGCCGTCGGCGTAGTAGTTCACGCCCCAGCACAGGCAGGAGAAGACCCAGGCCGTCAGCCACAGGCATAAAATACCCATGGCGCAGCCGTAGGCCGATTCCAGCCGCCGTCCCTTCCGGATTCGCACCCGGTGAAAAAGCACCGCCAGCCAGACGCCGTTGCCCACAGCAAAGGCCGCGTAAAACCACTCCACAACTGAAAAAGGAAAGAGATACCAGAGGCGGGCGTATCCGTCCTTCAGCCGCTGGGTCACGGCGGACACCGCGTTGGCCGCCGCTGCGGAGCTGACGGCCAGCCGGTAGAGGACGAACAGCGCGAGAAGCGCTGCCAGCCAGATATGTACAACTCTGTGTCGTTTGAGAAACGCTCTCATAGGCTCCCTCCCGAGAATCGGCGGAAAGGCGGCGGAACGGAAAAGCGCTTCGGTTCCGTCGCCGATGCATGATATTTTCTCCAGTATACTACACCATCAAATATTTGCCAAGAGGGAGAACCTTCCAAATGAGATTTCCGGCGGAGCCGAACATGCCGTCCGGCGCGGTTCCGGAGTGCCAAATCCATCCGCGGTGCATATTTTGCCCGCCGTCCTGCAAAATTAGAGGGAGGAAGAAAACAGTCGAAGCGGCGGAGAAAGGGCTTTCCCTGCTTTTTGTGCTGTTTGATAGAGATTGGGCTCAGCGGGCTTGAAAGTTTTGACAAATTTGGCTGCATTTTCAGAAAGGGCGTTATTGACAAGCCATCGTTTTTTCAGTATAATATTTTCCGGGAAAATGTTCCTCTTCCTCTCTCAGCGTGGCCCGCAGCGTACCCCCAGAGCGTACCCAGACCACGCTTTTTCTGGTTGAAGGCAATTTAGCGCTTTAAATACTTTAAAGCGGGCAGCAGCACAGCTGCTGCCATTCCCTCTGGTTTCCTTAGGATTCAACCGGGCGGAGCAGTTCGCTCCGGTACGGCTGGAGATAAATTTATAGGAGGCATATCATGAAAAAGAAGATCCTGTGCCTGGTGCTGGCTCTGGCAATGCTGCTGAGTCTGGCTGCCTGCGGCGGAAACAACAACCCCCCCGCCGATCAGCCCCAGGACACCCCCACCGACACCCCCGATGACACCGATACCCCTGTGGAGCCTGCCGCTGACGGCGAGCTCGTCCCCTACACCTACGACGAGGATGAGGTCTACGACGCCGCTCTGGGTGAGTTCTATGAGACCTACATGAAGGCGTTTGAGACCAATAACACATCCGAGCGCTACGCGCTGATGGCTCTGGCCGAAGGCAAGATGCTGGGCGCCGGCGTGATGATCCCTCTGACCACCCGCGGCGGCCAGTACGTGCTGCGCAAGGTGGCTCCCCGCAGCGGCTCCACCATCATGTGGGGCAGCGATGCCGACCGCTTCCATGACATCATTGTCACCAACGAGATGGTGACGGTGGAGGACTGGGAGGCCATGAAGAGCCTGTGGAATGAGCTGCGCGGTACCGGCACCTATCACGACGAGGTGCAGAAGTATCTGACCGAGCATGGCTACACCATCGGCGACACCTATGATTACGCCTACACCTCCGACCCCGCTACCTGGGACGCTCTGGGCACCCAGAAGCAGGCCGACACCCGCGCCATTATCCAGACCTGCGACAACCTGCTTGAGTACAACTGCGAGAACGATCTGATGCCCTCCCTGGCCGAGAGCTGGGAAGCCAACGAGGACAACACCGAGTTCACCTTCCACATCCGTCAGGGCGTGAACTGGGTGGATTCCCAGGGCCGTGAGATCGCCCCCGTCCAGGCGGACGACTGGGTGGCCGGCTATCAGCACATGGTGGACGTCAACAAGGCCAGTGCGCTGACCCTGAATCTGGTGAAGGGCGCTCAGGACTACGCCGATGGCACCCTGACCGACTTCTCCCAGGTGGGCGTGGAGGCCGTGGACCAGTACACCCTGAAGTACACGCTCAATGAGAGCTGCACCTACTTCCCCACCATGCTGACTTATGCCACCGTGGCTTCCCCCCTGTGCCGCACCTACTATGAGTCCCATGGCGGCAAGTTCGGCGCCGATTTCGACGATTCCGCCGCCGACTACACCTATGGCAAGGATACCAACAACATCGCCTACTGCGGTCCTTATCTGGTCACCAGCCACACCGAGAAGAGCATGATCGTCTTCCAGGCCAACCCCGCCTGGTGGAACGCTGAGAACCTCCAGACCAAGACCCTCAACTGGCGCTTCAACGATGGCACCGACGCTACCAAGGCCTATCAGGACTTCAAGGCCGGTACCGTCACCAACGTGACCCTGAACGCGGCCGTAATTGAGGCTGCCAAGGCCGACGGCCTCTATGAGGGCTACAACACCATCGTCGACACCGATTCCACCAGCTTTGTGGGCTTCATCAACCTCAACCGTGTGGCTTTTGCCAACGATAACGATCCCACCAAGCTTGTCTCCCCCCAGACCGAGGAGCAGCGCGCCCGGACCCACGTGGCCATCAACAACACCAACTTCCGTCTGGCTCTGTGCCTGGCCGTGGACCATGCCGGCCGTAACGCGCAGGGCGTCGGCGAGGAGCTGAAGCTGGTGAGCCTGCGTAACTCCTACACCCCCGGCAACTTTATGTACCTGCTGGAGGATGTGACCGTTGACGTCAACGGCACGCCCACCACCTTTGCCGCCGGCACCGCTTACGGCGCCGTGATGCAGGCCCAGCTGGACGCTGACGGCATCCCCGTCAAGGTCTGGGACGAGGCCACCGGCAGCAGCGACGGCTTTGACGGCTGGTTCAACCCCTCTGCGTCCAAGGAGTACCTGGACAAGGCCGTTGAGGAGCTGGCTGAGTACAACTGCGACATCAGCGCGGAGAATCCCATCTACGTGGATCTGCCCTATCAGCAGAACGACGAGAACTACACCAACATGGCCAACGCGTTCAAGCAGGCTGTGGAGGCCACTACCGAGGGCAGGATCATTGTCAATCTGGTGGGCGGCGACCAGGACGACTGGTACAAGGCCGGCTATGATATGGACAAGGGAACCCAGTCCAACTACGACATCTACGATCTGTCCGGTTGGGGCCCCGACTACGGTGATCCCTCCACCTATCTGGATACCATGCTGCCCGACGGCGCCGGTTACATGGCCAAGTGCATCGGCCTGTATTAATCCGCTGACGCCGGTAAACGGCAAGAAGAATCTATAGCTGTGCTTGCGGGAGAATGGAATATTCCATTCTCCCGCTGCACTTATCAAAAAACCTGCATTCACAGCCGCAGAACCTGACGGCAGGGGTTTCCCGCTGCGCCGCGGGGCTGAACAGGCTTCCGGAGGTTCCCCGGCTATGAATACAGGTTCTCAGATCAGAGAGATGGGGGAACCGGTATGCTCAAATATCTGTTAAAGCGTGTTTTGTATGGCATTGGCGCCATCTGCGTGGTCATTGCCATCGTCATGATCATGATCTACTCCCTGCTGGACCGCACCCGGGTGTTCGCCCAGGACGCCGTGTATAACAAGACGGCCTCCAACCAGCGGGAGGTGTACCGCAATACCAAGTGGGAAGAATTCGGATATCTGGATTTCGTGCCCTATACGGACTATATGCAGGAGCTGGTACGGCAGGGCGAGATTGATGAGGATACCCGCGCCGCTGCTGCGTCCATTGGCCGTACGCCAGAGGACGACAGTCCGGAGACGGCGGAATTTGTCAAGAAATTTACGGAAGAATATGAGTCCCAGGGCTATAAGGTTCAGCGGCTGGACGCTGACGTCAACAAGCGCGGCAAGCTGAAGAACGGGGGACAGCAGCAGCTGTTCGCCGTGAAGGACCGGCCTCTGGCCCAGCGGCTGGTGGAGTACTTCGGCAGTCTGCTGGAAATTGACAGCGTGCATTATGTGGAGGAGGACATCGAAAACCGGGGTCTCACCTTCACGCTCTATGACCCGGTCTATGAGGGGAAGTTCTCCCCCGCCATCATCGGCAACGGAACAAAGCACAAGTACCTGCTCTATTGCGACTCTACATTCCCTTATATACACCAGAATCTGGCCACCATCCGGCTGGGCATGTCCTATTCCGTGAGTACGGGCGTGGACGTATTTCACAGTATGACGCGCACCCAGGGCTCCTACGTCATGCGCCCCACCACCTTCCCCACGGGACTTCAGGAGGACAGCGCGGACGATCTGCATACCGCCACTTATCTGGCGGGATCCCGCACCAGCAGCATGATCTATGAGGACCGGTTCACTGACGACTATACCGTGGTGGACACGGTGAGAAGCGGTCTGTCCAAGATCGGCTATTCTTTTGTCATTGGCATCATCGCCACCTGCCTGGCCTATCTGCTGGCTGTGCCTATCGGCATTCTGATGGCTCAGAAAAAGGACCGGCTGGTGGATAAATTGGGCACATTCTACATTGTGTTCATCTCGGCAGTGCCGTCTCTGGCCTATATCTTCATGTTCAAGGCCATCGGCGCGAAGCTGGGCATGCCTATCACCTTCGACGTGGAATCCACCAGCAAGCTGATCTATGTGCTGCCCATTGTTTCTCTGGCACTGCCCCAGGTGGCAATGCTGATGAAATGGCTGCGGCGGTACATGATCGACCAGATGAACTCCGACTACGTGAAGTTCGCCCGGGCCAGCGGCATGACGGAAGGGGAAATCTTCAGAGGACACATTCTGAAAAATGCCGCCATTCCTCTGGTTCATGGCATTCCCGGCGCGATTCTCAGCGCGCTGGTCGGCGCGATCATCACCGAGCGGGTGTACGTGGTCCCCGGTACCGGCAACCTGCTGACCGAGGCCATCAACAAGTATGACAACGGCGTAATTGTGGGCGTTACTCTGTTCTACTCCGTGTTGACGGTGACATCCACCATTCTGGGCGACGTCCTTATGGCCGCTATGGACCCGCGGATTTCGTTTACGACAAAGGATAGGTGAGAGCGATGGAATATGATTACAGTAAATTGGGCCTGAGCACACAGGAGCTCTTTTCCAGGCAGGACCACAGCGACCTGGAGTCCGAGAAGATTACCGCGCCCCGGTATTCATACTGGCAGAGCGTGTTCAAGGTGTTTTTCCGGAAGAAACTGAACATTGTCATCCTGATTCTGCTGGCCGCCGTGATTCTGTTCTGCTACCTGTACCCCACGTTTACAGAGTATGACCGTTTCGGCCAGCTGCTCAGCAGCGACGCCAAGCACCTGATGCCCGGCGCGGCCATTGAGCAGTTCGGCTTTTCCATCAAGTGGATTCTGGGCACCGGCAACGCGGGCAACTCCACCTTTGACGCCATCTGGAACGGTGCGCGGATTTCCGTATCCCTAGCTTTCATCTGCGGAGTCATCAATATGACCATCGGCGTGATCCTTGGGGCTATCTGGGGATTCTCCAAGAAGGTGGACACAGTGATGATGGTGCTTTACCAGATTATTGCCAACATTCCCTATATTCTGCAAATTTCCGTTTTGGTTCTGATTCTGAGTCCAACCTTCTGGACCATGGTGTTTGCTCTGACGGTAACGGGATGGATCGGCATTGCTTACTCCATCCGAACTCAGGTGGTTATCATCCGGGACCGGGAATACAATCTGGCCTCCCGCTGCCTGGGGACCAACACCGTCAAGATCGCAATGAAGAACATCCTGCCCTTTATGACCAGCATCATCATGACCCTGCTGGCGGCGGAGATTCCGTCCTACATCTCTTACGAGGTGTTTCTGGCCTATATCGGCATCGGTCTGCCGGACATGAGTCTGGGCCGGCTGATCTATTCGGCGGAGAGCGCCATGGTGACGCCGGGCTGGGGCTTCGAGTTCTGGAGTCCGGTGGCTATTGCCATCGTCATTTCCGTGGTGTTGTACGTGACCGGTCAGAGTCTGGGCGACGCGTCCGATCCGCGGACGCATATGTAAGGGGGGAGAGCCATGGCAGAAGAGAAAAAAGTATTGCTGTCCGTCAAGGACCTGTGGGTGAAATTCCGGGTCCGTGGCCGGGTGCTGACCGCCATTCGGGGCATCTCCCTGGACATCTATGAGAACGAGGCCATCGCCATCGTGGGCGAATCCGGCTCCGGCAAGAGCGTGTTCACCAAGACCTTCGCAGGGATGCTGGACTCCAACGGTTTTGTCAGCGAAGGGAGCATCATTTATAATGATGAGGAGCTGGCGGACACCCACGTGAAGCTGACCTCCGGTGCGCAGAAGATAATCTCGAGCTCCCACACCAAACTCAACGAGGCATCCCGCCTCGAGCTGGGGGCGGCCACGTATCAGAAGATTCTGAAGCTGGAGAGCGAGAAGCGGGAGAAAAGCACCCTGAGTGCCGAAGAGCGGGCTGCAATGGATGAGAAGCTCCGGGAATTGCAGGGCAAGCGAACCGATGCCTTCAATCTCAAGCAGACCTTCGACCGCAGGAAAGAAAAGGACAAGATTCAGGAAACCGACCGGATCATCAACGACTATGACGAGCAGATCAAGGCCCTGAAAAAACAGGAAGAGGAGCTTATCCGGAAGCACAAGTCCGCCGCTGCGGGAGACGCCTCCTTCCAGAAGCACTATCAGGAGCGTTCCGCCGCTCTGCATGCGCAGTACGAGCGGGAGATCAAGGGGGAGATTTCCCCTGAGACGGTGAAGCGCAACGAGGTTCTGGCCAAGGAAATCTACCTCTCCGTGGGACGGTATGGTTTCCATCAGCGGGTGCAGATGGTTCATAAGCTGGAGAAGGCGCTGAAAAAGGCCATGCAGCTGGGAGTGGATCTGAACGATGAGAACCAGCGCAACGCGGTCTTTGACGATGTCTCGTTCCGGGTGAGATATCTGGATGAGACGGCGGAGGCTCTCCATGGCACCTGCATCCTCAATCTGGCTAAGGTCCAGTATGCCAAAGACTGGGGCCAGATCCGGGGCCGGCGGATTGCCACCGTGTTCCAGGATCCCATGACCAGCCTCAACCCCATCATTACCATCGGCAAGCAGATCACCTCCATCATTCTCAAGCACCAGCAGTGCTCCGAAGCGGAGGCCCGCCGCCGGGCTCTGGAGCTGATGAGAAAGGTAGGTATCCCCAAGGCGGAGGCCCGGTTTGACGACTATCCCTTCCAGTACTCCGGCGGTATGCGCCAGAGAATCGTCATCGCCATTGCCCTGTCGTGCCAGCCCAAGATCCTTATCTGCGACGAGCCCACCACGGCTCTGGACGTGACGATTCAGGCCCAGATTTTGCAGCTGATCAAGGACTTGCAGAAGGAGTTCAATTACACCATTGTCTTTATCACCCATGACCTGGGTGTGGTGGCCAACGTGGCGGACCGGGTAGCTGTGCTGTACGCCGGACAGGTGATAGAACTGGGTACTGTGGAAGAAGTTTTCTATGATCCCCGGCACCCTTATACCTGGGCGCTGCTCTCTTCCCTGCCTCAGCTGGCCCAGAAGAATACAAAGCTTTATTCCATTACCGGCACACCGCCTTCTCTTTATAACCAGATCGTGGGAGACTCCTTCGCGCCCCGGAATCCTTACTGCCTGAAGATCGACACCCTGCTGGAGCCCCCTATGTTCAAGGTCACGGATACCCACTATGCCAAGACCTGGCTGCTGGACCCCAACGCCCCCAAGATCGAGAAGCCGGAGGGCATCCAGGACATTCACGAGAAGCTGATCCGCGCGTTCAATATTTAGGGGGAGGAGAAAAACGTGGCTACATTGAAACAAGAGAACGCGGTCCACAGCGGCCGCCTGCCGGAGCATGGTCCCATTGCAGAGAATGGCAAGGAAATATTGCTGTCCCTGAAGAATGTGGACATCACGTTCGGCAAGGGGGAGGATGCGGTCCGGGCCGTTCAGGACGCTTCCTTTGATATCTACAAGGGAGAAACCTTTTCCCTGGTAGGCGAGTCTGGCTCCGGCAAGACTACCGTTGGCCGGGCCGTCATCCGGGTCAATCCTCTGGCTAAAGGTGAGATCCAGTACAAGGGCGTGCGCATTTCGGGCAAGATTCCCCATGCTCTGGACCGGGAGGTCATTCGGAATATCCAAATGGTGTTCCAGGATCCCGCCGCGTCCCTGAACGAACGGGCTACCGTGGACTATATTATTTCCGAGGGTCTGTACAATTTCCATCTGTTTGAAAACGAGGCCGACCGGGTGCGGAAGGTGGAGGAGATGGTGGCCGAGGTGGGCCTGCTGCCGGAGCATCTGACCCGTTATCCCCATGAGTTCTCCGGTGGCCAGAGGCAGCGCATCGGCATTGCTCGTGCCATGGTCATGGAGCCGGAATTGGTGGTGGCCGACGAGCCCATCTCCGCTCTGGATGTGTCCATTCGTGCCCAGGTGCTCAACCTGATGAAGAAGTTCCAGGAGGAGAAGAACCTTACCTACCTCTTCATCGCACATGACCTGTCGGTGGTGCGCTTCATTTCCGACCGGATCGGTGTCATTTACAAGGGCCGGATTGTAGAGGTGGCGGAGGCGGAGGAGTTGTTCAACTTCCCGCTGCACCCCTACACCCATTCCCTGATTTCGGCTATCCCTATTCCGGATCCCCAGCTGGAGAAGAACAAGGTGCTGTACACCTACGATCCCTCTATTCACGACTACAGCCAGGATAAGCCGGAGTTTGTGTGTATCGGGTATGACCACTATATCTACGGCAACAAAAAGGAAATCGCGGAATACAAGGCCATTCGCGAGAAGGGTGTGCCCGTCAAACCCATTACTATCCGGGAGCCCGGTGCGCCGGAGGAGGTTCACACCATCCAGGATGACGAGACGGACAAGGCTGCGGAAGAGGAGTTCCTGATTCATCCCACCCATGATACTGGCAGTATCTGGTATATGGTCATCTCCTTTTTCCTGCCTATTCTGGGCCTGATTGCGGCGCTGCTGTTCAAAAAATTCCGCCATACCCGCAACTACAAGATGTGCAGGAAGGGAGCCATTGCCGGATTTATACTAATTGGTGTGATTCTGCTGGTGTTCCTGCTGTTGCTGTGGAGAGTGGTGGCCTAGCTTGAAACGTACCGCCAGAGATAAGCGGGAGAGGCCCCATCCCCCGCCAGTAAAGCGTATTGAACTCAACGAAGAGCATATCGGACGGCGGTTGATTACCGCCGGGGTGCTGCTGGTGCTGGGATTGGGACTGCTGGCCTACGCGGTTTTGCAGCTGTTGACACCGGAAACCGGATGGACGGAGATTGAAGCTGGCGCCAGTGTGGGAACCAGTTGCGGGGAGGATTTCACATTCTTCTATTATGCGCCTACGTCCGCCGAGCGGAGAGCGGTGTCCACTCAATATACCCAGTTGTGCCGCTCCGCCTATCAGATGTTCCACAGCGGAGAGGAATTTGAGGAGACCGGCAATGTCCGGACCATCAATCTGCATCCAAATCAGACTGTAAAAGTGGAGCCGGGACTGTATCGGGCGCTGGAAGTTATGGAGCGCAGCGGCAGCAGGCTGCTGTATCTGGGACCGGTTTATGACCGGTATGACGACCTGTTTTTCTGTGTGGATGACAGCCAGATTGTAGACTTTGACCCGCGTCTCAACGAGGACATAGCCCAGGAATATCGGGAGATCGCTGCCTTTGCCCGAGACCCGGAGGCGGTCCGGATAGAACTGCTGGGGGATAACCAGGTACGTCTGTATGTGTCGACAGAGTATCTGGCCTATGCTGGGCGGGAGGAAATAGACGATTTTATTGGATTTTCCTGGACTGCAAACGCTTTTATTGCGGACTACCTCGCCCAGGAGCTGACCGCGCTGGGTTACACCCGGGGGACGCTGACCAGCTATGACGGATTCATCCGGAATCTGGATGGCAGCGGGACAGAATACTCTGTGCAGCTCTATGACTGCCAAGGGCAGACCGTATATCCGGCGGCCGTTATGAGCATCCGGGGACCAGCCGGCATGGTATGCCTGAGAGATTACCCGATCAATGACCGGGATCTGAACCGGTTTTATGAGATGGAGGACGGGGAAATCCGGACGCCTTATTTGGACCCGGAGGACGGGCTGTGCAAAAGCTCTGTGCCCAATCTGGTGTGCTATGCCGGAGATAAAGGCTGTGGGGAGATCCTGATAAGGATGGCGCCGGTCTATATTGCCAACAGTTTTGAAAAAGAAGCGTTGAAACAGCTGGCAGCAGAAGGCGTCCAATCCATCCGCTGTGAGAACGGAGTCATCTATCCTACAGAAGCGGGGGCAGTGCTGACGCAGCTTTATGAGAAGGACGGAGTTCGGTACACCGTGGCTCCGGCCGAAAGCTGAAAGTAAAAAAGAGGCCGCGCCGGAATTTCCGGCGCGGCCTCTTGGCCGTCGTCAAAGGAATGGCGCTGTCTACAAATGGGGTACGCCGGACGAGCTGGCGGCATCCATCGCCAGCTTTACCGCACCCATGACACCCTGGTTATCGTGGAGACTGACAGGGACGATGTAGCTATCCAGATTTTCCAGGGCGCTGCCGGGGAGATATCCGCCCAGCTGGCGTTTGACCTCCTGGCGGACCAAAGGCAGCATCTGCTCTTGATGAGTAACGCCGCCGCCCAGGATGACGCGCTGTGGAGAGAGCGTCATGATGTAGTTGCAGATGGCCTGAGCAATATAATAGGCCTCCAGCGTCCAGACCTCAGGATTCTGGGAGAGCTCCTGAGCCTTCCGTCCCCAGCGCCGCTCCAGAGCGGGACCACTGGCCAGACCTTCCAGACAGTTGGGATGATAGGGGCACACACCCACCGGCATAGGATCCTCCGGGTGGGGAGCCACAATGATGTGGCCGGCCTCCGGATGAGTCATACCATGGTAGGGCTTGCCGTCAATAATCACGCCTACACCCACGCCAGTGCCTACCGTGATGTAAATGCTGTTGGCTACCTCACGGGTGCAGCCCCATGTGGCCTCCCCCAGAGCGGCGGCGTTAACGTCGGTATCAAAGCCGGCAGGAACGCCCAGTGCGTCGGTGAAATGCCGGACGATGGGACAACCACGCCAGCTGAGCTTGGGGGTGGTCAAGATAGACCCGTATGTGGGTGAAGTTGGGTCCAGGTCCACCGGGCCAAAACAACCGATACCCATAGCTGTCAGATTCTTTCCCCGGTAGAAGGCCAACATCTCTGGAATGGTTTCATCCGGCGTACGGGTAGGCAGACTGATCCGTTCCAGAATATTTCCTTGTTCGTCGCCGACGGCGCAAACCATTTTGGTGCCGCCGGCCTCTAAAGCGCCAAAGAGGGGCATAGTGTCAACTCCCTTCGTGTGGTGCCCCCATTATAGCTGATTTCCAGAAGATTTGCAATCAGGAAGTGTTGATTAAAAGAGAGAAATATATTATCAGGCGGAGGGGACGGAGGGCAACACTGAAGTTGGCGGCCTTTATCGAATCAATTCAGACAAGACAGAGCTGGAATGCCTATTGCCAGGCCGTTTCAGATTTCTGAATGGTCTTGCTTTAGCTCTACTTGGAGCGCCTTCCTCTCCACCCGTATGGAGAGGGGAGCGGCCGAAATATCCAGCCGCTCCCTTTGAATTCCTCATGTAATTGAATTGTTTCCAGCACTGTCCTATGACGAAAAAGCCAGGTCAACCTCTTCTTTGGGATGAAAACTTTAACGCGCTCCAGAGGCTGCTGCCGATCCTGAATTTTGGCGCAGCGACAATACTGTGTACGTCAGCGGTTCTCTATAGCCGCAATTTTGTCAATCCGCCGCTGATGGCGGCCGCCTTCAAAATCGTACATCAGGAAGGATTCCACAATCTGCTGGGCCATTAGAAATCCCGTGGTCCCGGCTCCAAGGGCCAGAACATTGGCATCATTGTGCCGCCGGGTCATCTGGGCGCTCCAGGGCTCCCCGCACAGGGCACAGCGTACGCCCTTCACTTTGTTGGCAGTGATAGATGCTCCGATGCCGGTGGTACAGATAACGATCCCCCGGTCGCATTTTCCCTCCGCCACCGCAAGGGCGGCGGGTTCGCAGAAGTCGGCGTAGTCGCAGCTGTCCAGTCCACGGCAACCGAAGTCCTCTACTTGATGGCCCAGGCTGGTAAGCCAGGCGCTTAGCTCCTCTTTCAGCGCATATCCGCCGTGGTCGGACGCAATAGAAATTTTCATGCCTGTTCCCTCCCGTTTTCCTTCACTTTTTGAACTTGTCAAAGAAGCTTTTCCGCTCCTTGTAATTCTGCTCCTTCAGCGTTTCGCTGAACTTGCGCAAAGCTTCCTTCTGTTCCCGGTTCAGTCCCTTGGGCGTCTCAATATGGACCGTGACAAACTGATCGCCTCTGCCCCTGCCGTTAACGTTGGGGATGCCCTTACCCTTCAGGCGGAAGGTGGAGCCGCTCTGGGTCCCCTCGGGCAGGGTGTAAGACACCTTGCCGTCAATGGTGGGGATTTCCATCTCGCCTCCCAGCACCGCTTGGGTGAAGGTGATAGGCGCATCGCAGTACACATCCGATCCATCCCGACGAAACAGCTGGTGGGGCTGAACAGAAACAATGATCTGCAAATCCCCGGAGGGGCCGCCGTTGCGCCCGGTATTGCCCTGACCCCTGAGGGAGATAATCTGCCCGTTGTCGATGCCGGCGGGGATGGAGACTTTCACGGTCTTCCGCTTGCGAATCTGCCCGGAGCCACCGCAGCTTTTGCAGGGAGAGGAGACAATCTTACCCTTGCCGCCGCAGCGGGGGCAGGGGCCGGTGGTGGCGAAGACGCCCATGGGGGTCTGCCGCCGCTGTTGGACGGTACCGGAGCCGCCGCAATTGGAGCAGGTTTCCGGGCTGGTGCCCGGAGCCGCGCCGGTGCCCTTGCAGCTCTCACACTGCTCCACCCGCTCCAGAGAAACCTCCTTCTCACAGCCAAAGGCTGCCTCCTCGAAGGTAATAGTCACACTGGTACGAAGGCTTTCTCCCCGCTGGGGACCGGTGCGGGACCGGGAGGAGCCTCCAAAACCGCCGCCAAAAAAGCTGCCGAAAATATCCCCCAGATCACCGAAGTCGAAGCCGCCGTCAAAACCCCCTCCGAAGCCGCCGCCGTTCTGGGCAGCATAGCTGGGATCCACGCCGGCAAAACCGAATTGGTCGTAGCGGGAGCGCTTGTCGCTGCTGCTGAGGATTTCATAGGCCTCGTTGACCTCCTTGAACCGGGCCTCTGCTCCCTTGTCTCCAGGGTTCAGGTCGGGGTGGTTCTCTTTGGCCAGCCTGCGGTATGCCTTTTTGATTTCCGCGTCCGTGGCGGTCTTGGATACGCCCAGGACCTCGTAATAGTCTCGTTTCTGATCGGCCATATATCACTTCACATCCAATCTGTAAACATTCCAAATGGGGCGGAGAGCACTCCCCGTCCCATCGGAATATCCGCGTTTATTTGCTCTGCTCGTCCTCATCCACTACTTTGTAGTCAGCATCATAGAACTGCTGGCCATCCTGGCCGCCAGGTTGGGCGCCGCCCATGTCAGGTCCACCGGGCTGGGGACCTCCAGCCTGCTGGTAGAGCTTCTCGCTGACGGCAAAGAATGCCTGCTGAAGAGCTTCGGTGTCAGCCTTGATGGCGGCGGTATCCTCGCCTTTGAGGGTCTCCTTCAGTTTATCAACGGCCGCCTGAACAGTGGACTTGTCGCCTTCCGGAATTTTGTCTCCCATCTCTCCCAGCGTCTTCTCCGCCTGATAGACCATTTGATCAGCGGCGTTGCGGGTTTCTACGGACTCCTTGATCCGGGCATCCTCGGCGGCATACTGCTCCGCCTCCTTGACAGCCTTCTCGATGTCGTCCTTGGACATGTTGGTAGAGGAAGTGATGGTGATATGCTGCTCAGTACCAGTACCCAGATCCTTGGCGGAGACATTGACGATGCCGTTGGCATCAATGTCGAAGGTCACTTCGATCTGAGGTACGCCCCGGCGGGCAGGCGCGATTCCGTCCAGGTGGAAGCGGCCCAGGCTCTTGTTGGCCGCAGCCATCTCCCGCTCACCCTGAAGGACATTGACCTCTACGCTGGTCTGGTTATCAGCGGCGGTAGAGAAAATCTGGCTCTTCTTTGCGGGGATGGTGGTATTGCGCTCAATGAGGCGGGTGCACACGCCTCCCATAGTCTCAATACCCAGGGACAGGGGGGTAACGTCCAGCAGCAGCAGACCTTTTACGTCGCCGGTGAGCACGCCGGCCTGGAGCGCTGCACCCATGGCCACGCACTCGTCGGGGTTGATGCCCTTGAACCCATCCTTACCGGTGATTTTTTTCACCGCGTCCTGCACAGCGGGGATACGGCTGGAGCCGCCTACCAGCAGAACCTTGGAAATATCGCTGCCATTCAGGCCCGCGTCGCTCATAGCCTGCCGTACGGGGCCCATGGTGGCCTCCACCAGATGGGCGGTGAGCTCGTTGAACTTGGCCCGAGTGAGGGTTACGTCCAGGTGCTTAGGGCCGGTGGCGTCGGCGGTGATATAGGGCAGATTGACGTTGGAGGTGGTCACACCACTTAACTCAATTTTGGCCTTCTCAGCGGCCTCTTTCAGGCGCTGCATGGCAACCTTGTCTCCAGAGAGATCGATTCCCTCGACCTTTTTAAATTCAGCCACCAAATATTTCATGACGCATTCGTCAAAATCGTCGCCGCCCAGTCGGTTGTTTCCAGCGGTGGCCAGCACCTCAATGACGCCGTCATCAATGTCCAGAATAGACACATCAAAGGTACCGCCGCCCAGATCGTAGACCATCACCTTCTGGGCTTCCTCCTTATCCACGCCGTAAGCCAGAGCCGCGGCGGTGGGCTCGTTGATAATGCGCTTGACCTCCAAGCCGGCAATCTTGCCGGCATCCTTTGTGGCCTGGCGCTGAGAGTCGGTAAAATAGGCGGGAACGGTGATAACCGCCTCTGTGACGGGAGAGCCCAAGTAGCCTTCGGCATCCGCCTTCAGCTTTTGCAGGATCATGGCGGAGATCTCCTGCGGGGTGTAGTTCTTTCCGTCGATGCCCACGCGGTGGTCGGTGCCCATCTCCCGCTTGATGGAGGAGATGGTGCGGTCGGGATTGGTGATGGCCTGGCGCTTGGCCACCTGACCCACCATGCGCTCGCCGGTCTTGGAGAAAGCCACCACCGAAGGCGTGGTGCGGTTGCCCTCGGCGTTGGCGATGACTACGCTCTCGCCGCCCTCCATGACGGCGACGCAGGAATTGGTGGTACCAAGGTCAATACCGATTACTTTAGACATAATGTTGTCCTCCTACTATTCAGAAAAAATTTTTAACAGTTTAGCCTGCGGGCTGCCAGAGCCCGGCACAGTCAAAGGTCTCAATTTGCCACCTGCACTGTGGCAAAACGGATGACCTTTTCGCCTAGAAGGAAGCCCTTCTGGAATACCTGACTGACGGTATTCTCCCCCAACTCTTCGCTGTCAATGTGCATCACAGCGCTGTGCCGCTCGGGGTCGAAAGCCTCACCTGTGGGATCTACTACGGTAACGCCCAGTTTTTCCAGTACGGTCTCTAATTGGTGGAAAATCATCTCCATGCCCTTTTTGTGGACATTCTCCTCATCGCCCGCCTGCCCCACGGCCCGCTCCAGGTTGTCATAAACCTCCAGGAATTTGCCGATGGTTTCCATCTTTGCGTCCTGATAGATAGTTTCCTTCTCCTTGGCGGTGCGCTTGCGGTAGTTGTCATACTCCGCCGCCAGACGCAGGAATTTGTCATTGGCACCTTCCAGCTGTCCGGCCAGAGACTCCATTTTTTCCATCTGCTCTTTGGTGACGGTGAACGTCTCCGTATTTTCCTCCAAGCCTTCCTCCGGCGGGGAGACCATTTCCTTTTCCTCGTCCAGGGGCGCGGGGTTCTCTTTCTTGCTCACGATTTATCGTCCTCCTTCGGGGGTAACTGATTGCTGTTTCCAAACATTCTGGTAAGACTCTCGGCAAAATAACTGAGCCGGGCGGCCACGGCGGCGTAATCCATTCTGGTGGGCCCTACCACGCCGATAAGGCCCCGCATATTCTCGCCGATATCATAACTGGCCACCACTACGCTGGCATCCTTCAGGGCCTCGTTAACATTTTCCGGTCCGATTAGAATCTGCATGGGCGTGTCCGCATCCAGTAACGGAAGCTCCGCCTTTTGATCTGTCAGCAGACTCATCAGCCCGTTGGCCCGGCTGGGATCCTGAAACTCCGGCTGGCGCAGCAGCTGGGTCTGCCCGGTGGTGAACACCTGATTCCGGCCGCTCTGGTCGATCACGGAGACGGCATACTCAATGGCGGTGGAGAGGAGTATGAACAGCTCCGGGGGCAGCTGGCCGGTAAGCCCCATAAGCTTCTCCCCCATTTCCGCGCTGCCGGCACCGGTGAAATGGGTGTTGAGAAGATTGGCCAGGGCGGAGAGATCCTCCGTCTTCACCGGCAGCTGGGCGCGCAGAAGCTGGCTTTTCACCCGGCTGTCGTCGGTCATGACCACGGCAATGAAGCTACCCTCGTCCACCGGCAGCAGATCGTACCGCCGGACCGTAACGCTGGCCTTGCCGGCCGCCACTGCGTAGGCAGGGTAGCTGACGATAGAGGACACCATCTGCCCGGCCTGGGCAATGACGCTGTCCAGCTCCCGCATCTTCCCGCCAAGGGCGGCGCTGATCTGAGCCGCTTCTTGTGCGGATACGGCGCGGCGCTCCATCAACTCGTTGACATACAGCCGGTAGCCCTTAGGGGATGGAACGCGGCCCGCCGAGGTATGGGGCTGCTCCAGATAGCCCAGCTCCACCAGATCCGCCAGCTCGTTGCGGATTGTGGCGGAGCTCACCGCTCCGCCCATCGCCTGGGCTATGAACTTCGAGCCCACCGGCTCAGCGGCGTCGATGTAGCGCTCCGTGACCACCTTTAGTATTTGCTTCTTTCTGGCGGTCAATTCCATGGCGTTATCTCCTTTAGCACTCCGTTTGCTTGAGTGCTAAAGCCAGTGTAACACCATTGCCGCCTTCTGTCAATATAATTCGCCCTCTTCTATTTGAACAATTTGTAAATTAAAAATCCAGGCATCTGGAGAAAGAATATCAGCAGTACCGCGAGCATGCAAATGGAGCGCACAAAAAAGTCCCGGGCCAGCGGCCCGGGACAAAAACGGAATATTCTCAATTTGCAGAGGCTCATTCCCGGTGCAGTCCGATGGCCTGTGGAACGCTCCTGGGTTCCTTCAACCACCGGGCTGCTGCGCGGTGGTTCCCTGGGCTGGGAGCTCTTATTTCCACTCCCTGGGGCTTTTTCCATAAGCGGCGCGGAAAGCTCGCAGAAAAACGGAGTAGTCCCCAAAACCGGCGTCTTCCGCCGCCTTCAATACCGGCACGTCCCGGCGGATGGCCTCGGCGGCCCGTTGGAGGCGCTTTTGCCGGATATACTGGTGGACAGAGCAGCCATACACCTCCTTGAACCGGTGCATCAGATAGTACCGGCTGAGAAAAAAAGCGCCGGCGAGGCGGTCGATAGTCAGCTCCTCTCCCAGGTGATCCAGAATGTATCGGGTAACGTCTTCCATTTTCGGATCGAAGCGGTAGGAGGAGGGGTCCACCTCCTCGGGGGACGCAAGGAGCGCGCGGTTGAGCTCCACCAACAATTGCAGCACACAGGTGTCCGCCAGCAGACGGGAGGCAAAGCCTCCATCCCGAAGAGATGTTTCCACCCGCTCAAACATGGCCCGCCAGCGCTCTCGTTCCTCCCCTCGCGGCCGGTGGAGATGCATCCCCCGCCGGACAGTCAGAGCGAAGCAGTCCGACAGCTCCGCCTCCGGCGTACTGTAACAGGACATGAACTCCCGGCCAACCCACAAAACCATCCTCTCGTACGCAGGACCCGTCTCTACCACCGGCAGATGAATCAGATTCCGGCTGACCAGCAGAATATCCATGGGCTGCAAGGGATAGCTCCTGCCTTCAATATGGTAGGTGACGCGTCCGCCCAATAGCAGCACCAGCTTGTCAAACTCATGGTAGTGGTAGTCCAGCGCCAACGTCCGGTGGTCCCGCAGATGGAAGAGGCGGTAGGGTTCATTCAGGTATCCGCGCTTGCCGATTTCACTTCTGTCCAGCATAAATGTCCTCCTGACAAAAATGAGGAGCCACAGGCTCCTCATCGGGGGATTACTCCATTGGTGCGCCGCAGTGGGGGCAGAATTTGGTGTCGCTGATCTTACCGCAGACAGGGCAAACCTTTCCCTCCTCCGGAACTACCGCCTCGGCGCATTCCGCTTCCTCCCGCTTTGCCTGAAGCTCAGCGATTTTCTCCTGGGACGCACGAACGGCGGCAATGACGTCAGCAATGGCCTCGGGGACCTCCTTGCCCTCGTTCTCGCAGGCGTACCACTGACCAATGGCGCGGTAGTTCTTATCCAATTCCCGCTTCTCGGCAATGATGGATGCGGATATTTTAGCGGAATCAGCAACTTCCCTGGCTTTCCCGGCGGCGGTAGACACGGCGGCCCTGGCCTTCTGTGTCATTTCCTCAAAGTAACTCATTTTACGCTCCTTTCAAAACTGCGTATCAGACCGGTCCTTCTCCTTGCTCTATGGCCCACATTATAGCCGATTTTTTCCTTTCCCGCAAGGGGTTTTTGCAGGTTAGGCAGTCTGGGCGCCGGATTTTTCTTGCCTTGGGCTGGCAAGTATGGTAGAATGTGTATAGTTCCGGCTGTTTTTTCCGGATTATGACGACATACGAAGGAGAGGTTCATGATGGGTTTGTTTGGAAAACCGGCGCGTTTAGAAGAGGAGGAAACCGTTATCCAGGATCAGTACGACGACCTCCCTACTCTGCCCGAGCCGCCCAGCAGTACCGTTATCGCCGCAGGCGCAACAGTGACCGGTACTCTGCGGGGCGATGGCATCATGCAGGTGGAAGGCACCGTGGAAGGCGAAATCGACCTGAAGGGCGCGGTGATTGTAACCCCCACCGGCTTGATCAAGGGCCCTGTTACCGCAGACGTGATCCGGCTGGCAGGACGGATTGAGGGCGTCGTCACCGCCAGGGAGAGGCTGCTCCTGCAAAAAACCGGCAGTCTGGAGGGTGATATGACTACCCCCACGCTGGAGGTGGAGGACGGCGGCCGGCTGAACGGCCGCAGCACCATGCCCCCCCGGCCCCAGGCCGGATACCAGCCTATGTCCCGCGCAGAGGAAGCTTCCTGAAATTGAGTGCAGCAGAGGGACCGGGTCTTAAGGCCCGGTCCCTCTATGTGTGATCCGTTTATTTGTCTCCAGCCGTTATCCACTCCAACTCCAGCGGCCACGCGGCCAAAGGCACGTCGGGTTTGACGCGCTCGCCGTGGAAATCGCTGCCGCCGGTGACGTGCAGGCCGTATTTTTCCGCCAAGTGAAGGTAGAATGCCTCCTGCTCCGGCGTGTATTTGGGATAATGGCACTCAATGGCGTCCAGACCGCAGTCCGCCAGCTCCCGGACCAGGCTCTCCAGAGCCGGGCCGTCAATGCCAATCTGGTAAGGATGAGCCAGGGAAACCTTGCCGCCTGCGGTCTTGATGGCTTCTATGCAGGTCCGGACCGGCGGCTTGGGCCGCTCGATCCGACGGTGGAATTCCTCCGTGTCCAGATAGCGGTC
>CAJTUD010000018.1:0-8711 GCA_910579725.1 uncultured Oscillospiraceae bacterium
ACGATACGTATACGGCTTTTCTCCGGGCAGGCCGCTTCCCTGCAGCGGAGGCCTATAGGGCATCTCCAGCACATCCGGCATATGGCAGGCTGCGCTGGCATCCACAATGGCGGTCTGCGTTCCGCCGGTATGCAGCACGTCCAGCACGCGGGCGGCCAGATAGCCCGCGTTCAGCGCGCAGGCCTCCCCCGGCTCCAGATAGACCCGCAATTTCCACCGCTCCTGGGCCGAACGGATGCACCGCTCCAGCCGGGGGATATCATATCCGGGTCTGGTGATGTGGTGTCCGCCGCCGAAATTGAGCCATTTCATTCGGGGCAGGACGTCGCCGAAGCGCTCCGCCACGGCGTCCAGCGTGATTTCCAGCGCATCGGCATCCTGCTCGCACAGGGTATGGAAATGCAGTCCGTCCAGCGCTTCGATCAGCTCCGGAGACATCTCCGCGTCCCACCGGGCGCGGGTGGTCCCCAGGCGGCTCCCCGGAGCGCAGGGGTCGTAAATGGCGTGGCCCTCCTGGGTGGAGCACTCCGGATTGACGCGCAGCCCGACGCTCTTTCCGGCCTTCCTGGCAAGAGGGCCGAACCGCTCCAGCTGGCGGGGAGAGTTGAAGACGATGTGGCCGGCGTACCGCAGCAGCTGGTCAAACTCCTCCTCCCGGTAGGCCCCGCAGAAGACGTGGACCTCCTTCCCCGGCATCTCCTCCGCGCCAAGCCGGGCCTCATAGAGCCCGCTGGCCTCCGTCCCGTCCAGATACGGCCATAAGACGGGGTAGAGGTCGTAGTTGGAAAACGCCTTCTGGGCCAGCAGAATCCGGCAGCCCGTCCGCTGGGCCACTCCCGCCAGAATTTCACCGTTCCGGCGAAGCATGGCCTCGTCCAGAATGTAGCAGGGCGTAGGCAGGGCCCCGAACAGCTCCTCCGGGGACAGGCCGCCCAGCCCCGCAAAGGCCGGGCGGCTCTCTTTCACGGGGGAACCGTCCATCACTCCACCAGCACCGGCGTCCGGCTCTCGCTCCTTGGCAGGCCGTACCGGTCCAGCGCCGCCAGGAAGGGATCGGGGTCGAACTCCTCCACTGTATGGACGCCGGGCGTGTTCCACTTGCCGGTCAGCAGCATCAGTGCGCCGCACATGGCGGGCACGCCGGTGGTGTAGCTGACGGCCTGACTGCCCACCTCGCGATAGCACTCCTGGTGGTCGCAGACGTTGTAGATATAATAGGTCTTGTCCTGACCGTCCTTCTTTCCGGTGAAGATGCAGCCGATGTTGGTCTTGCCCCTGGTCCGGGGACCCAGGCTGGCCGGGTCGGGCAGCAGGGCCTTCAGGAACTTGATGGGGACGATCTGCCGCCCCTCGAAATCCACAGGGCTGGTGGACAGCATCCCCACATTCTCCAGACAGCGCATGTGGTCCAGATAGCTCTGTCCGAAGGTCATGAAGAACCGAATCCGCCGGACCTCCGGGATATTCAGCGCCAGGCTCTCGATCTCCTCGTGGTGGAGCAGGTACATATCCTTTTGTCCCACCTGGTCGAAGTCGTACTCCCGCTTGATGCTCATGGGGGGAATCTCCACCCAGCGGCCGTCCTCCCAGTAGCTGCCGGGGGCGGATACCTCCCGCAGATTGACCTCCGGGTTGAAGTTGGTGGCAAAGGCATAGCCGTGGTCGCCGCCGTTGCAGTCGAGAATGTCGATGGTGTCGATGGTATCAAACTCATGCTTTTTGGCGTGGGCGCAGTACGCCTGGGTCACGCCGGGGTCAAAGCCGCATCCCAGCAGGGCGGTGAGCCCCGCCTCCTCGAACTTCTTCCGGTAGGCCCACTGCCAGCTGTAGTCGAAGTAGGCGGAGAAGCCCGCTTCCTTGCAGCGCTTTTCATAGACGGCCCGCCACGCCGGATCGCCGGTGTCCTCCGGCTCATAGTTGGCGGTGTCCATGTAATTCACCCCGCAGGCCAGACAGGCGTCCATGATGGTCAGGTCCTGGTAGGGGAGGGCGATATTCATCACCAGGTCCGGCTTGTAGGCATTGATGAGATCGATGACCTGCTGTACGTCGTCCGCGTCCACCTGGGCGGTGGTGAGCCTGGCCGCCGTGTTGGGAGCCAGCTCGGCGGCCAGCTTGTCGCACCTGGACTTGGTCCGGCTGGCGATGCACAGCTCGGTGAACACCTCGCTGGCCTGACAGCATTTGTGGATGGCGACGGACGCAACGCCGCCGCAGCCGATGACAAGAACTTTGCTCATAGTGGAAATCTCCTCTTATCTCAAAATCTGTTTGGACGCAGGGCCAGTATCAGCTCCCGCAGCACCTTGCAGGCGGCGGCGGTGGAAACGCCGCTGGGGTCCAGCATGGGAGCCAGCTCGTTGACGTCCGCGCCCACCACATCGGCGGCGCAGACCGTCCGGATGGCCTCCAGCAGTTGGAGGAAGCTGACGCCTCCCGCCTCCGGCGTACCGGTTCCGGGAAAGGCGGAGGGGTCCAGGCAGTCCAGGTCAATGGTGAAGTAAACGGGGACCCGCTGTTCCCGCAGGATCGAAACCGTTTGCTCCAGGCCGTCAAACCCGAAGGGGTGCATGTCCGTATGCGAGCGGGCGAAGCGGAACTCCTCCCGCTCGCCGCTGCGGATACAGAACTGATGGATGCGCCCGTCGCCTGTCAGCTCATGGCACCGCCGCAGGACGCAGGCGTGGGAGAGCTTCGCGCCCAGGTAATCGTCCCGCAGGTCGGCGTGGGCGTCGAAGTGAATGATGTGAAGCTGCGGATAGCGCTTCACCGCGGCGCGTACCGCGCCCAGCGTGACCAGATGCTCGCCGCCCAGCAGCAGGGGGAATTTTCCGTCTTGCAGGATTCCGGCGGCGCGGGCCTCGATGTCCTCCAGCGCCGCCTGGGCGCTGCCGAAGCAGAGCTCCAGATCGCCGCTGTCGAATACGGCGCAGTCCGTCAGGTCCGCGTCCTGATAGGGGCTGTAGGTTTCCAGCCCGAAGCTCTCGTGGCGCATGGCGGAGGGCCCGAACCGCGCGCCGGGCCGGAAGCTGGTGGTGGAGTCGAAGGGCGCGCCGTACAGGACCATGCGGGATTGCTCATAATCGCAGTCACAGCCGATAAAATTCTCAATATTCGGTTTCAGCACAGTTTATCCCTCCACTTCCCGCAGCATCTCCTCCAGAAACGCAGGTAGGCAGAAAGCGCCCATGTGGAGCCTGGGGGTATAGTAGCGCGTGTGCAGGTTCAGCTTCCGCCACGCCTCCGTGTCCAGATCGTCGGTGGGATGGTACTTCTTGCTGGCGAAGCCGAACAGCCAGTACCCCGCCGCGTAGGTGGGGATATGGGCCTGATAGACCCGGCTGATGGGAAAGGTGCTGACGATGCGCTTGTGGCTGCGCTGCATGGCCCCGGCGTCCTCGGCGTAGAAGGGGCTCCCCTGCTGGTTGACCATGATGCCGTCCTCCCGCAGGGCGTTGTGGCAGCTGCCGTAGAACTCCCGGGTGAACAGCCCCTCCGAGGGGCCGAAGGGGTCGGTGGAGTCCACAATGATGAGGTCGTAGGCCCCTTCCTGCCGGCGGATGAACTTCAGGGCGTTCTCAAAGTGGATATGGACCCGCCGGTCGTCCATCCGGCAGGCGTTGCTGGGCAGATAGGTCCGGCAGGCCTCCACCACCAGGGGGTCCATCTCCACCAGATCGATGTGCTCCACCCGGTCGTACCGGGTCAGCTCCCGCACCACGCCGCCGTCCCCCGCGCCGATGACCAGAATATCCCGGATGCCGGGGTGCACCGCCATGGGCACATGGGTCATCATTTCATCGTAAATGAATTCGTCCCGCTCCGTCAGCATCACGTTGCCGTTCAGCGTCAGCACCCGGCCGAATTCCGGGGTTTCAAAGATGTCGATGCGCTGGTAGTCGCTCTGCTTGGAGTACAGGTGCCGGTTGACCCGGATGCTGTGCTTCACATCCGGGGTATGAAATTCGCTGAACCACATTTCCATAGTCTCTCTCCCTTCACGCAAGCACATTCAGCCGTTCCAGATCAGGGTCCTCCGGGCCGGTCATGCTGCATCCTTTTTCCTTGGCGTACCGGATGTGCTCCAGAATTTCCGCCGTGACCCGCTCTCCCGGGGCCAGCAGGGGAATGCCGGGGGGATAGCACATGACGAACTCGCTGCACACCCGCCCCCGGCTTTCCTCCAGGGGGAGGCTGAGCTTCTCCGCGTAGAACGCCTCCTGAGGGCTGGCGACCACCTCCGGCTCCACGTATTCCTGGTTGAGAAGGCCCGTGGGGTCCCGCTGGTAGCGCCGCCGGATTTCCGCCAGGGCGCTGACCAGACGCTCCAGCTCCTGGGGACGGTCCCCCATGGAGAGGTAAGCCAGGATATTGCCGATGTCACCGAACTCGATCTGGATGTCGTATTCCTCCCGCAGGATGTCGTACACCTCGATGCCCGCCAAGCCCACGTCCAGGGTATGGACGCTGAGCTTGGTGGTGTCAAAGTCGAACACCGAGTCGCCGTTCATCAGCTCCCGGCCGAAGGCGTAGTACCCGCCCACGGCGTTGATCTCCTGCCGGGCGTACTCCGCCATGTCGGCCACCTGATGGAACACCGCCCGGCCCCGCAGGGCCAGATTCCGGCGGCTGATGTCCAGGCTGGACATCAGCAGATAGCTGCCGGAGGTGGTCTGAGTCAGGTTGATGATCTGCCGCACATACCCCGCGTGGACGTTGGGCCCCACCAGCAGCAGGCTGGACTGGGTCAGGCTGCCGCCGCTCTTGTGCATGGATACGGAGGCCATGTCCGCCCCCGCCGCCATGGCCGATACCGGCAGGCCGCCGCCAAAATAGAAGTGGGTGCCGTGGGCCTCGTCCGCCAGACACCGCATCCCGGCGGCGTGGGCCATTTTGACGATGGCCCGCAGATCGCTGCAAACGCCGTAGTAGGTGGGGTTGTTCACCAGCACCGCCACCGCGTTGGGGTGCCCGGCGATGGCCTTGGCCACCTGTTCCCGGCGCATTCCCAGGGAAATGCCCAGACGCTGGTCCACATCCGGATTGACGTACACCGGCACCGCGCCGCACAGGACCAGGGCGTTGATCACGCTCTTGTGGACATTGCGGGGCAGGATGATCTCGTCCCCCCGTTTGCAGGAGGCGAGAATCATGCTTTGTACGGAGCTTGTGGTGCCGCCGACCATCAAAAACGCGTGAGCCGCGCCGAAGGCGTCCGCCGCCAGCTTTTCCGCCTCCAGAATGACCGATACCGGATGGCAGAGGTTGTCCAGAGGCTTCATGCTGTTCACGTCCACGCCGATGCACTGCTGCCCCAGAAACGCGGTCAGCTCCGGATTGCCCCGACCCCGCTTGTGGCCCGGCACGTCAAAGGGGACGACCCGCATTTGCCGGAAGGACTCCAGCGCCTCGTAGATGGGGGCGCGGTTCTGGTCGGGCCGGTTGGGATGGATACAAGGATTTTTCAATTTCTTTATGTCTCCTCCTCTCTGGCTGTTGGCAGAACAAAACCGCAAGCTGTGCTGTCTGCACAACTTGCGGTATTTATCCAATATACTTCGCGCCTCCCGTTTTCGGCAAAATCTCCGCTGTCAGAAGGACCATACGGAGCATGAAAAACGGGGGAGGGGAAGCTGTTCAGATAAGACGGAGAGATCAGAGTCTATATAGCAATACTACTTTTACTACTCTTATTGACCGTTTCACAAGTCTGCGCACAAGGCACATTTCGGTTATGAAGTAACCAACTTATAAAATTTGAGCTTTTAACTCAATCAATAAGGCAACGCAAGGCTGCCGGCCGGCAGTGGACCCGGCTGTCCGTATGGCCTTGACTCCCGAGGGAGTGGTCCGAGTAATTGCTTTGAAAAGACTCTGGAAAGGACCTTTTCAACTGGTGATATGCTACCACAGTACGGCCGGTTTGTCAAGGTTCAATGTTGCCTGACCAGCCGCTGCGAACATGCATGACCCCGTATAACCCGGCCTGATTTGAACAAACTGTTGTCAGAGGGCCAAATCAGCCGGGTGTTTCTGCACCTGGTGGAATATGATAAAGAGGTTAAAAAATGCGGTTCTTTCACGGTGAAAAGCAGTCGGGTCCCTACTTTGAAGGGTGGTATTTCAAGCATCAGAACAAGCATGGGCAGGCCCTTGCGGTAATTCCTGCGTTCCACGCGGACCGTATGGGCCGGCGCAGCGCGTCGATGCAGATTATCACCAACAGCAAATCCTGGTGGCTGGAATATCCCTCCTCGCAGTTTTATGCCGCCCGGGACCGCTTTCAGATTCAGATCGGACCGTCCAGCTTTGACAGGCGGGGAATCAGAATGAATGTGAGCGCCCCGGAGCTTTCCCTCTCCGGGGCGCTGCGATACGGGCCCTTTGCCGCCGTCAGGTCAGACATTATGGGACCGTTTCGTATTTTTGCCGGAATGCAGTGCTCCCATGGCGTCGCCAGCATGCGGCACTTTCTGGAGGGAAGCCTTTGCCTGAACGGAGAAATCATTGATTTCTCAGATGGCGTGGGATATATTGAAACAGACCGCGGCCGGTCTTTTCCGGACGTCTATCTTTGGACACAGTGCGTCTGGGGCGGGCCGGAAGACGGCAGCGTGATGCTGGCGGCGGCGTCGGTGCCCCTGCCGGTGGGAAGCTTTACCGGCTGCATCTGCGCAATTTTTCACCGCGGCCGGGAATACCGTCTGGCAACCTATCTCGGAGCCAGGCTGGAGAAGTGGTCGTCCTCCGAAGCGGTTGTCAGACAGGGAAAATACCGTTTCTCCGCAGCCCTTCTGGACGGGCAGAGCCAGCCGCTCCTTGCTCCGGCGGAGGGCGGCATGGGGCGTACGGTCCGCGAAAGCCTCTGCGCGGCGGTGCGCTATTGCTTTTGGTCCGGGAAGGAGCTTCTGTTTCAGCATACGGACCAATGCGCCAGCTTTGAATATTCCGATCAGAGAAGGGCGTGACATGGCCGGAGCGCAGGTCCGCCGGCGGGAGAGGGAACAGAAGCGGAAGTCCGGAAGCACCCACAGATTCAGCACGCCTTATCCGGCCGCCGCGTATGGCCCCGGAAGCCTCGCAGCATGAGAAGAGACAGAATCAGTACCAGCGGGAATACGCAGCCGGCAAGCATCCCCTTCTGCAGATTGTCGCCTGCGCTCTGGGTAACGGCGCCAACCAGCCCCGGTCCGAATGCGCCGCCCAGATCGCCGGCCATAGCCAGCAGGGCAAACATGGCTGTCCCTCCGGCAGGAATCCGCCCGGAGCAGATACTGATGGTTCCCGGCCACATAATGCCCACCGAAAAGCCGCACAGCATGCATCCGGCCAGCCCGATTACCGGTTCGCCCGACAGAGAAGCGGCTGCGTAGCACAGCAGGCAGAGAAGCCCAGAGCCCAGCATGAATTTCATCAGATCCAGCTTCTCGCCATATTTTCCGTAAATCACGCGGCTGACGCCCATCATCACGGCGAACATGCAGGGACCCGCCAGATCGCCCGCTGCCTTTGAAAGTCCGAGGGCGGATTCGGCGTATGCGGAGGCCCACTGGGCCATGGACAGCTCGGAAGCGCCCGCGCATATCATCAGGACAAGCGCGATCCAGAACAGCGGCATGCGCAGCAGGCCGCCTATCCCCATGCCCTTGCCCTCATCCGCCAGATACTCTATCGGACAGGACGCAAAATTATAAACGTTGTACAAGGGAAGAAGCGCCCAGAGGCAGGCCAGCAATTTCCAATTGCCGGTACCAAATACCGCAAAAAAGAGTGTGGACAGCAGGATGACCTCTACCGAGCCCCAGCAGTAAAACGAATGCAGCAGGCTCATGGCCGCCTCCTTGTGCTCAAAAGGACAGGCCTCTACAATCGGGCTGCCCAGCACCTCGATCAGACCGCTTCCGATTGCGTAGATGATTACGCTTATGATGATGCCGGTAAACGGGTCGCCCAGAAGCTCCGGCAAAAAAGCAAGCCCCACGAGTCCGGCTGCGGAACACACTTCCGCGGCGACGGCGCATCTGCGGTATCCTACGCTGTCCGCAAAGCGGGCGCATAAGATATCCGTAATCAGCTGCGTGACGAAAAATGTCCCGGAAATCAGCGCGATTTTTCCTAATGGGATGCCGTAATCATGATGAAACTTGAGAAACAGCAGCGGCGCGAAGTTTGCCGTGATGGCCTGTGTAATAAAGCCCAGATAGCAGGCCGTCAGCGTTCGTTTATAGTTTTTGACCATATGATCTCCACTCCTGAATGACAGTATGACAGGATTATATCACAAGATTTTTTATTGGCAATACATTATTTTCCCAATATGCCGCCGTATGTCCCGGTAAGATAAGATAAGCTGGCAAAAATGCCAGCTTATCTTGGAACCTGTATTCATCACCGGGGATGCCGGATGGGCGGGGATGGGTCTCATTCCAGTAAAAACCCGGCCTCCACCAGCTCCCTTTTGACGCGGAGGAACGCCTCTTCACCGGGACAGGAGAGCGTATGCAGATGCACCCCCTCCGTCAGCAGGGACAGCGGCCGGGCCGCCTGGGCGCGGAGGATGAACTGCCCCACGTCATACCGGCTGGACAGTCCCAGGCCGCCGGTAAGCTGGCCGTACACCGGGTGCTCCACGATCACATCCAGAACCGCGCAGCCGTTGTCCACCATGATCTGGAGCTCCGCCGCCATCTCCGGCTCCCGATGGCGGCAGG